>DASPXL010000424.1:0-3760 GCA_035637375.1 Burkholderiales bacterium | reverse complement strand
GCGGCCGAGAATTCCGGGAAACACATTGGAGTGCCAGTTGACCATGTAGGCGTCGTCGTAACGCCCTGCCGCGATCAACCGGATGTATTCGGGGACTGGAGTATGGGCCGGACAGGCCCACTGGCAATCTACGACTTTGTGGAAGTATTCGGGTGCACTGATATCCGTCGGTTTCAACGCATTCTCTCCGTTCGGACGCCGCCGTTTCTCATTTCGCGTCGCCCGGTTGGTTCGTAATACTACCGTCTCGCCACTCGCCTGAAAAGCATGAAATTTCAATTACTAGGGCTCCGTAAGCTCGAAGTCGGCGAAAAGGGCCTTCCCTGGCCCGATCGGCATCCAGCTCTCGCCGCACCTGCAGTGCCTCGAAGCTCCCTTGAAAAGAAGTGAATTCCCCGCCGGGAAGCCGGGCCGCCGAGCAGCGCATTCTTCCTCGAAATGACCTCAATATAAACAGGTAATAAATTGATATATAAATGAATTATCGTGCTAGATTGCCGACCGACGCAGTGAGCGCTGGACTGCTGGAGGGTTAACGAAATTGCCGGTACTGCGGATACAGAGCTAGCGGTCGCGGGGGTCCTGCAACTCCCGGGCTTCCCGCCGGCGCTCGCGCTTTGCGCGGGACGGGGCGACGAAGAGCCAATAGGTAAGGGCGACCGAGGCGAACAGCGCCAAGACGCCTTCGAACAGTTGCCAACCGGTACCCATGAATGCCAGACCGCTCCCAGCGACGTCTATTCGGAGTCGGCGCCTGATGCGCCCCAGCGTTTTTTTTATTTACGCTTCTCAACCAGCCGGACGGCGCCCGGCGGCGTTCCACTGTGAAGCAACCGCGTCAAAGCGGAGAGGCGGAATCTTAGGCGCAATCGACGAGCTTGGCAAGCCGGCCAGAGAGGGTCGCGCGATGGGAGACATCCGACCGCAGACACGCCTCAGTCGGCCTTGATGCCGGCTTCCTTGACCACTTTCGCCCAGCGCGCCTTTTCAGTGACGATGAACGTGCCGAGCGCTTCCGGCGTTCCGGCGCGCACCTCGGTGCCCTGTTTCGCGAGGAACTCTTTCATGTCGTTGGTATTGAGGATCCGGGTCAGCTCGGCGTTGAGCTTCGTTATGACCGCGCGGGAAGTGCCGGCCGCCGCGAGCAGGCCCTGATAGGAGCCGGTTTCGAAGCCCGGAAGAGTCTCGGCCACGGTGGGCAGCTCGGGCGCGGAAGGCACGCGCTGCGCGCCGGACACGGCGAGCCCCTTCAGGCGGCCGGCCTTCACCGACGGATAGGTGGCGAGCATGCCGTTGAACAGCACGTTGGCGTTGCCCGCGATCACGTCCGTGACCGCCGCCGAGCCGCCCTTATAGGGGATGTAGGCCCACTGCACGCCGGTGCGCGCCGCGAATTCGACGCCCGCGAGGTGCGGCGCGCCGCCGGTGCCCGAATTGGCGAAGTTGAGCTTGCCCGGATTGGTCCTGGCGTAGGCGATCAGCTCCTTCACGCTGCTCACCGGCACCGAAGGATGCACCGCCAGCACGTGCGGCGAGTACGACACCATCACGATCGGCGCGAAATCCTTCGCCGGATCGAAAGGCATGTCGGTGTACACGCTCGGGTTGATCGACAGCGCGCCGACGTCCGAGAGCAGCATGGTGGTGCCGTCCGGCGCCGACTTGGCGACGTAGTCCGCGCCGACGTTGCCGTTGGCGCCGGTGCGGTTCTCCACGATGACCGGCTGGCCCCAGGCCGTGGTGATGTGCGGTCCGATTGCGCGCGCCAGGATGTCCGAGGTGCCGCCCGGGGCAAAGGGGACGACGATGCGGATCGGCTTGTTCGGGTACTGCTGGGCGAGCGCCGGCAAAGCGGCGGGCAAGCTCGCGGCGAGAGCTGCGGTGAGGGCTGCGGCAACGCGTTTCATGGATGTCCCCCGGGTTCGACTCAGAGCGCCGTGCGTCTCCAAATCATCGAGTGTTGGTAGGGCGTGTAGGGATCGAACCTACGACCAACGGATTAAGAGTCCGCTGCTCTACCAGCTGAGCTAACGCCCCTTTTTTTCTTGGGAAATTCGCGCCGGAAAACCGCGGCGAACGCGTGGATTTTAGCACACGCAGGCGCGCGCGAAGTCCGGCGTCAGGTCACCGCGGTCGGCGCCAGCGCCTCGATGTCGGTCACCACGTCGACGATCACCGGGCGATCGGCTTTCAGCGCGCGCTGGATCGCCGGCGCGAGCTCGCCCGGCTTCTCGACGCGGATGCCGAGGGCGCCGATGTCCTCCGCGATGCGCGCGAAGTCGACCATCCTGTAGGTCCACAGCTCGCGCGCCTGCTCGGTCTGCTGGCCGCCGTAGACGCGATCGAAGCCGCGCTTGGACTGGTTGCCGCTCGCGTTGTTGTTCACCACGGTCACCGAATTGATCTTCCAGCGGACCGCCGTCTCGATTTCGCCGATGTGGTACCAGAGGCCGGCGTCGCCG
Source organism: Burkholderiales bacterium (assembly GCA_035637375.1). GTDB lineage: Bacteria > Pseudomonadota > Gammaproteobacteria > Burkholderiales > SG8-39 > VBDM01. The sequence continues at coordinate 1,298 of DASPXL010000424.1, read as the reverse complement.
GTGAAGACGACGACCGGCCGCCCGGGGCAGGCGCATTTCGCGCCCAGACCCGCCGCGAACGCCCAGCCGAGGTGCCCGGCGGAGCGCATGTAGCTTTGCGTGGACGCGCGCAGATCGTACATCCCGCCCATCCACATACCCGCGTGGCCGGTGTCGACCAGCACGATGCCGTCGTCGGGCACGTACCGGGTGAGCTCCGCGCAGATGCGCTCGGGCCGGATCGGAACCGCGTTCGATTCGAGCATCGGGCGGTATTTCGCGTACCACTCTTTGCAGATCGAGCGCGTCTGCTCGAGCCAGGGTTTTCTCCTCGCCGCGGCCTTCGCGTCCGCGTGCTCGAGCATGCGCGCGAGCACCGCCTTCGCGTCTCCCAGCACCGATGCCTCGAGCGGATAGTTCCGCCCGAGGGACTCCGGCTCGATATCGATCTGGATCGCGGCGACGCCGATCTTCGGGACGGTCCAGAAATTCGTCGTCATCCCGCCCGTCTCGGTGCCGATGAAGCAGACGAGGTCCGCCTGCCCTATCACCTTGTTCGCGCTCTCCCGCGAATACGTTCCCGACACGCCGACCGAGAGCGGGTGCGCGCCGGGAATGGAATCCTTTCCGTTGAGCGAGGTGGCGACGGGAATCGCGAGCTTCTCCGCCAGCGCGACGAGCTCGCTCTTCGCGCCCGAGGCGCGCACGCCGCCGCCCGCGACGATGACCGGCCGCTCGGCTTCCTGCAATACCTTGAGCGCGGCAAGCACGCTCTTCATGTCCGGCTCGGGACGGAACGGCGGCACGCGGGCGAACCGCTCTTCGACGAGCGGCTCCATCTCCGCTTCCTCGGCGTCGATCTGCCCCTCGTTTCCGCGAAACTGCAGGTGCACCGGTCCCGGCGTGCCCGATACGGCGACCCGGAACGCCTGGCGCACCATGTCGGGGAAGCGCTCGACCGCGTCCACGGTCGCGTTGAACTTGGTCACCGGCGCGAAGGCCGGGACGTCGTCGACTTCCTGATAGACCTTGCGGAATTTCGTTTTCGGGTCGCGGCCGCCCGTGAACGCGATCACCGGCGAATGCGCGAGGTGCGCATCGCGCAGGCCCGCGGCGAGATTGAGCGCGCCGATCACCTGCGCCATGCAGACGCCCGGCCGGCCCGAGGCGCGCGCGTAGCCGTCCGCCATGTAGGCGGCGGATTTTTCTCCGTGGGTGTGGATGCGCTTGATCTTGGTCCTGCGCTCCATCTCCGCGAAAGTCCTGCGCAGCACCGCGGGAACCATGAACACATGCGATACGCCGTAGCCTTGCAGCAT
>DASPXL010000423.1:0-1786 GCA_035637375.1 Burkholderiales bacterium | reverse complement strand
ACGATGAAATCCGCGAGCTCCGAGAGCCGTCGCGCGCCGGCGCCCAGCTCGGAAAGCGCGGCCTGCGCTTCTTCGCGCAATTCCTCGGCGAGCGCCTTCGCGCGCGCGAGCCCGAGCACCGAGACGTAGGTCGGCTTGTTGTTCGCCGCGTCCTTGCCGGCGGTCTTGCCGAGCGTCGCCGTCGAGGACTCCTGGTCGAGCACGTCGTCGACCACCTGGAAAGCGAGACCCACGCATTTCGCGTAGTGGTCGAGGCGCGCCAGTTGTCCGGATGCGAGCGCGTTCGAGCAGCGCGCGCCGAGCGCGACCGACGCGCGGATCAGCGCGCCGGTCTTATGGATGTGCATGTGCTCGAGCTCGGGCAGCGTCAAAGTCCCGCCCACGCTCGCCAGATCGATCGCCTGTCCCCCCGCCATGCCGCGGCTGCCGCAGGCGATCGCGAGGATCTTCACCATCTCCGCCCGAACCGCGGGATCGTCGGAGAGCCGGTGCTCGGCGAGCAATTGAAATGCGAGCGACTGAAGGCTGTCGCCCGCGAGCAGCGCGGTCGCAACGTCGAACTCGACGTGACAGGTCGGCTTGCCGCGCCGGAGCACATCGTCGTCCATGCACGGAAGGTCGTCGTGCACCAGCGAGTAGGTATGAATGTATTCGACCGCGCAGGCCGCGATCTCGAGCTTGAGCGGATCGGCGCGGGCGGGATCGTCTGCGGCGGCTTCTCCCGCGGCGAACACGAGCAGGGGCCGTATCCGCTTGCCTCCGCCCAGCGCCGCGTAGCGCATCGCATCGTGCAGGCGCCGCGGCGCGATGCCCGCCGGGGGCAGAAAGCGCTCCAGCGCCGTTTCGGTCCGGGCCTGGACCTTCGCCATCCAGGCGGTGAAATCACTTGTCGTCGTCGGCACCGGAGAAGTTTTTCAGCGTGTTTTCTTCGAGCACCTTCACCTCCTGCTGGGCCCGGGCGAGGACCCCCTGGCAGTATTGCGCGAGCTCTAGGCCCCGCTTGTGCGCGGCAAGGGACTGCTCCAGAGTCAGCTTTCCCGACTCCATGCTGGAGACGATTCTCTCCAGCTCGGCGAGGGCCGCTTCGAAGCTTTCGGGCTGATCGGTCTTGGCGGATTTGGACATGGTGGAGAGGCCGGCCCGGGAGCGCGCCGTTCTGTCAGGAAACGGCAAAATAGCCCATGAGGAAAGGACGGTCAAATGAAGCTCAAGAGCGACCCCTGGCGGGGAGCGTTGTCCGGCGGGGAGCGGGAGGCTCGGAGGGGAAAAACCTCTGGTGCCTCCTGGAAAAAAGGTCTAGAATCGCGCGCATTTTACGATTTAGTGCCACAAGGGAGCCCTCCAGCCGTATGTCCGACCTGCCCAGTTCGCGAACGCTTACACCCAACACGTCACAGCTTCCCGTTTCCTGGTACTTCGACCCGCAGGTCTTCGAGCTGGAGCAGAAGCAGCTCTTCGCGAGCGGTCCCGGCTATGTCGGGCACGAGCTGATGGTGCCGAATACCGGCGACTATCACACCCTCGCCTGGATGGACCACGGGAAAGTGCTGGTCCGGAACGCGAACGGCATCGAGCTCCTCTCGAACGTGTGCCGCCACCGCCAGGCGATCCTGCTCGAAGGCCGGGGCAACGCGCACAACATCGTCTGCCCGCTGCACCGCTGGACCTACGACATGGCCGGCGGGCTCCTGGGCGCGCCTCACTTTCCCGAGAATCCCTGCCTGAGCTTGAGCAAGACGAAGCTCCAGAACTGGCGCGGCATGCTGTTCGCGGGCAAGCGCGACGT
>DASPXL010000422.1:0-6643 GCA_035637375.1 Burkholderiales bacterium | reverse complement strand
GGAAGACGTAGGTGTAATGGTCCACGATGGTGTGGTCGGGACGGTTGAACTCGGCGCCGAGCAGGCGCTCGGCGAGCGCCATGCCCACCGCGTTGGAGATGCCCTGGCCGAGGGGCCCGGTGGTGGTCTCGACACCGGGGGCGCAGCCGCGCTCGGGGTGGCCCGGGGTTTTGGAGCCGAGCTGACGGAAGCGCTTCAGCTCCTCGATAGGCAGGGCGTAACCGGTCAGGTGCAGCACGCTGTAGAGCAGCATCGAGCCGTGGCCGTTCGAGAGCACGAAGCGGTCGCGGTCCGCCCATTTCGGGTTGGCCGGGTTGTGGCGCAGGTGTTTTCCCCATAGCGCCAGCGCGATTTCGGCCATTCCCATCGGCATGCCGGGATGACCCGAGTTCGCCGCCTGCACGGCATCCATGGCCAACGCGCGAATCGCGTTGGTCAGGTCTTTGCTCATTTAGGGGGAAAGTCGGAAGTATCGGGCTGAGACCTTATAATTATCGGCGAATCTCGCCCACTTGGCGAGAGAACCCGTATCGGAGGAGCAGTGAGCAAACTCGCGTTCATCGGTCTCGGTGTCATGGGCTCCCCCATGGCAGGGCACCTTGCCAGCCGTGGTGGCCACGACGTCACCGTGTATAACCGCACCCGCGCCAAGGCCGAGGCCTGGGTCGCGAAACACGGCGGCCGGTTCGCGGAAACCCCTGCCAAGGCGGCCGACGGAGCGAGCATCGTCTTCTCCTGCGTCGGCGACGACCCGGATCTTCGCGAAGTGACCTTGGGATCGAACGGGGCTTTCCACAAGATGGCCAAGGGCACCGTTTTCGTCGACCACACCACGGCGTCGGCGAAAGTCGCCCGCGAGCTTGCGGCCGAGGCAAAAAAGCGCGGCTTCGAATTCCTGGACGCACCGGTGTCGGGCGGCCAGGCGGGCGCGGAGAACGGGCAGCTCACCGTGATGGTGGGCGGGGACGCCGCGGCGTTCGAGCGGGCGAAGCCGGTCATCTCTCATTTCGCCAAGGCCACCACCTTGATGGGCGCCTCGGGGGCCGGTCAGCTCACCAAGATGGTCAACCAGATCTGCATTGCCGGGCTCGTGCAAGCGCTCTCCGAGGGCCTCAACTTCGCCGTCAAGGCGGGCCTCGACGCCAAGCTCGTGCTCGACGTGATCTCAAAAGGCGCGGCGCAGTCGTGGCAGATGGAAAACCGCGGCAAAACCATGGTGGATGACAAGTTCGACTTCGGGTTCGCGGTCGATTGGATGCGCAAAGATCTGCGAATCTGCGCCGAGACGGCCAGAGAGAACGGCGCTCCCCTGCCGGTCACTCGGATAGTCGCGGGCTACTACGACGAGATATCGAAGATGGGCGGCGGGCGCTGGGACACTTCGAGCCTGATCCGTCGGCTGCGCCGAACCTGAGCCCGCGGGGATTTTCCCGCGCGGAGCCGCTCCATGAGCATGCCCTTCCAGTGGCCGGCGGCCTACGTCGCGGCTATCCAGCCGCCGGCGGAGCCGCCCGAGCGCCCCCTGTGGTTCGTGTTCCGCGATTGCGAGCTTCTGGTCGCGGCGGCCCCCGCTGCCGTGGCCCTTCCCCATTGCAATCACCCCAAGAATTTGGGTATGATGCTCGAACGAACACTATATCTTGGGGTACTCGGTGGGCAGCACTGCTTCTCCGCCGAGGCGGCGGCGGAAGCCGCGGCACCGCAAGGATGGGCTTGGCAGGGCTTGCGGGCGTTGTTCGGAGCGCTCGACGACGCGCAGTTCGCTCTGGCCGGGCGGGCGTTGCAGATCGTCGACTGGGACCGCACGCACCAGTACTGCGGGGCGTGCGGCAAGGCGACCGAGGCGAGCACGAGCGAGCGCTCCCGACAATGCCCGGGTTGCGGGCGGGTGGCCTATCCACGGCTCTCGCCGGCGGTGATGGGGCTGGTGCGGCGCGAAAGGGAGTTGCTCCTCGCGCGCTCGCCCCGGTTCCCGCAGGGGATGTACAGCGCGCTCGCCGGATTCGTCGAACCCGGCGAGACCTTGGAACAGTGTTTGGAGCGCGAGATTCATGAGGAAGTCGGGATTCGTGTGCGCAAGGCGCGGTATTTCGCCAGCCAGCCGTGGCCGTTTCCGCATTCACTCATGATCGCCTTTTTCGCCGAGTACGATTCGGGCGATTTGCGCGCCGACGGCGCGGAAATCGAGGATGTGCAGTGGTTTGATGTCGGAAATTTGCCGCGAATGCCTGCTAGAATCAGCATCGCCCGCAGGTTGATCGATGCGGCAATTGGGGAGATGCTTGCAAAGTAGTTCGGCGTCTCATTTGTCAACTGTTGTGGGGATTTATGCAAATTGGACGGATTACATGTTGTCGCGAATCTGTACCGTTGCCGGGGGGACGCACGGTATTTGACTGACGCAGCCGCGCTGCGTCATTTTTGTCACGACTCCATCAACAGGGCCGGCCTCACGATACTCGGCGACCTGTTCCACGAGTTCGACGGTGGCGGAGTCACCGGCACGGTGGTGCTGGCGGAGTCGCATCTCGCCATCCACACCTGGCCCGAGCTCCAGAGCGTCACCCTCGATGTCTACGTCTGCAATTACACCCAGGACAACAGCGCCAAAGCGCGACAGGTCGTCACGGACCTGATGGATCTCTATCGTCCCGAGGAGCACGTGCAGCACGACGTGCCGCGCGACAAGCGCTTCATGTACGAGTGGCTGAACGGGGACTACGGATTTTTCCTGCGCTCCTCCAAGCTCATCGAGGCTTCGAAGACGCGGTTCCAGGATCTGGAGATCCACGAAACGCCCCAGTTCGGGAAGCTCTTTCGCCTCGACGGCTGCTTCATGACCTCCGAGCGCGAGGAATTCGTGTACCACGAAACCCTCATTCACCCGGCTCTCGCCGCGCTTTCCGCGCCGAAGCGAGTCCTCATTATCGGCGGCGGGGACGGCGGAGCCGCCGAAGAAGCGCTCAAGCACCCGTCGCTCGATCAGGTCGTCATGGTGGAGCTGGACGAGAAGGTGGTCGAGATCGCCAAGCAGCATTTCGGCGCGATCCACCGCGGGGCGTTCGTCCACCCCAAGTTGAAGCTCCTGATCGACGACGGGCTGAAATATCTGGCGGAGACGAAGGAGAAATTCGATCACGTCGCGCTCGACTTGCCGGACCCGATCGGCCCGGCCACGGCCCTTTACGAAGAGTCGTTCTTCCGCGACTGCAAGCGCTCGCTGGCCCCCGGCGGGGTATTGACGCTGCACATGGGCTCGCCCTGGTCGCGTCCCGACAGGGTAAGGATGCTCTACGGGCGCTTGGCCAAGATGTTCAAGATCGCCAGGCCCTATACGATGTTCATTCCGCTCTACGGCTGCCTGTGGTCGATGTGCGCCTGTTCCGATTCGACCGATGTCGCGTCGGTAGGCGCAACGGAGATCGATGCGCGCGTCAGCGCACGCGGTGTCACGCATCTGCAGTACTACAACGGCGCCACCCATCAGGCGTTGTTCGCCCTGCCGAACTTCGTGCGTGACCTGACCGTCGACGCGGTGCCCAAGCCCAGGCTCGTGGCGGCGAAAAAGCGCGTCGCGGTCGGGGGAAAATAGGCTTATAGGCCGTTTCAAATCCTTGGAACGGCCCTGATTCAGGGGAGTATGAGGGGATGTGTCCCCTCATTTCGTAATCGGGGTTCCTAGGACTTCAGCCTGTCAGGCGGGGGCGCCCGAAAGGGGCCGCCGCTTTTGTTTTGGCCTCCAACCCGAGGAAGCGGAATTCAGGCTCGGGCTTCCGGCCGTTGACGATGTCCGCAAGAGCCCGGCCCGAACCGCACGCGAGCGTCCACCCGAGCGTGCCGTGCCCCGTGTTCAGGAAAAGGTTGGAATATTTCGAGCAGCCGATAAGCGGCAGGTTGCTCGGGGTTGCAGGCCGCAGGCCTGTCCAGAATTGCGCGCGTTCCGCGCGCCCGGCCTTCGGGAACCATTCGAAGCAGCGCTTGAGAAGCGCTTGGCATCGAAATTCGTTCATTTCGGTGTCATAGCCGTTCATCTCGGCGGTGCCCGCCGCGCGCAATCGATCGCCGAGCCGCGAAATAACGATGTTGCGCGCGTGATCGGTAATGCTCACCTGCGGCGCCTCGTCACCGGGCTCAAGCGGCAGGGTGATCGAATAGCCTTTGACCGGATACACCGGCACCGAGATGCCGATCGGCTGGAGCAACAGCGTGCTGTAGCTTCCCAACGCGACGACATAGGCGTCGGCGCGCAGCGACTCCTCGATTCCCTCTTCGTCGTCGATCACCACGCGCTCGATCGCCCCGCGCGCGGCTTCCAGGCGCCTCACGCTGACTTTGAAACGGAAGCTCACACCCTGGCTGCGGCAGAGCTCGGCGAGGTTGTGGGTGAAGACCTGCGCGTCGCCGGACTCGTCCGATGCCGCATAGGCGCCGCCTGTGATCCTGACGGTCGAGCCCTTGAGCGCCGGCTCGACTGCAAGGCACTCCTGGGGCGTCTTGATTTCCGTTTCCAGGCCGCGCGCTCTGAGCAGCTCGGCCTGTTTTTTCGCGCGTTCGAATTCGCGCGGCTCCTCATAGAGGTGCAGGATGCCGCGGGTCTGGGAATCGTAGCGGATGCCCGTGTCGCGCCGCAGCTGGCGTAGCTGCTCCTGGCTATACAGCGCGAGCGCGAACGCGGCCGCGGTGTTGCGGCGGGTCCGGCCGGGCAGACATTCAAACAGGAAACGCAGGCTCCACAACCATTGGGCAGGATCGGCCCGCGGCCGGAAAAGGAGCGGCGCGTCCTCGCGCCCGAGCCACTGCAGGATCTTGGATGGCGCCGCCGGGTTGGCCCACGGCTCGCAGTGGCTCACCGAAATCTGCCCCCCGTTTGCGAAGCTCGTCTCGAGCGCGACTTCCGGCTGCCGGTCGACCACCATCACCTCGTGGCCGGTCCGCGCGAGGTACCACGCACTGGTCGTGCCGATGACTCCGGCCCCGAGGACGACCACTTTCATTCCGGCCTCCAACAAAAAAAGAAAAGGGGATAAGCTCGCGCTTTATCCCCCCATCCTCTTACCCGAAACTAATCTACACTTTTGACATTTTCCGGGCAAGGGAATCCTGCCGGCTTTTCAGATCTGCGAATAGGGACAAGCCGCTTCACTTCCCTGAATAGGCAATCACTTTCTGCCGCTGCTCGCCGAGGCCCTTGATGCCGAGGGTGACCACGTCGCCCGGCTTGAGCCATGCCTGGGTCGGCTTCATGCCCAGCGCGACGCCGGCCGGCGTTCCGGTCGTGATGATGTCGCCCGGGAGCAGTGTCATATAGTTGCTCACGTAGGAAACCAGCTTGGAGCAGGAGAAAATCATGTTCTTCGTATTGGAGGACTGTCTGCGCTCGCCGTTGACGTCGAGCCAGATGTCGAGCGTCTGCGGATTGGCGATTTCGTCGGTCGTGACGAGCCACGGCCCGATCGGCCCGAAGGTGTCGCAGCCTTTGCCCTTGTCCCATTGAGAAGACTGCAGCTGGAATGCGCGCTCGGACACGTCGTTCACGATCGCATAGCCTGCAATGTAGTCCAACGCCTTGTCCTCCGGCACATATTCGGCCCGCGCCCCGACGACGATCGCGATCTCGACCTCGTAATCGAGCTTGGTGGAATTGCGCGGCTGCCGGATATCGTCGTTCGGGCCGCTGATGCAGGTCGTGGCCTTCATGAATACCACGGGCTCGGCCGGAATTTGCAGGCCGGCTTCATGCGCGTGATCGACATAGTTGAGCCCGATCGCGACGAATTTGGAGATGCCCGTATAAGGGACGCCGAAACGCGGGTTCCCGCGCACCAGCGGCAGCGATTCCGGGCGAATCTTGCGCAGCTTCGCCAGTCCCTTGGGAGAAATCGTGTCCTGGTCGATGTTGTAGAGGACCCCGGACAAATCACGCAGCTGGCCCTGCGCGTCGATGACGCCCGGCTTTTCGAATCCGTTCCTGCCATAACGACAAAGCTTCATTTTTGCTTCCTTTCCAGATCATCGTGCCGCCGCCTGCGCGATTCGCAGGCCAAAAGGGAGTGAAGACTGCATTACAAGCGAGGTGGGTCGAGACCGTCGATGTTCCGAGCCGCCCCATCCCCTTGAGCGGCGGCCGCGAGGAGAGCAGTGTTTTGCGGCTGGCCTCCTGCGTGAGCCGTTCTCCCCAGAAGCTATTCTTATCTGCCTGGATAGTATAACAGCGCAAGGGGAAAAAAGGCCGTAGTTTGCATGGAATCAGCAGCTTATGAAAGGGTAAAGCGCCGAAGCTTCAGCTGCGCTTCCATTTGATCGAGCAGCCGACGGAAGGGGTCTGGCTGGAGGGACCGCGGCCCGTCCGGGCAATCTGCACCATTGCGTCGTAGAGTTCGCGGGCGGCGTGCGGGGCCAGCTCACGCTTGGAGGCGTCGAGCCGGCCGCGATACTGCAACTCGAGCGCGGCGTTGTAGCCGAAGAAATCGGGCGTGCACACGGCACCGAAGGCCCTTGCCACCTCCTGCGTCTTGTCGAGCACATAAGGAAACGGGTAGCCGAACTCCGCCTCCACTCTTTTCATATTCTCGAACGAGTCCTCCGGGTAATCGGCCGGATCATTCGACATGATCGCTATGGAGCCGATGCCGTGACCGGCAAG
>DASPXL010000421.1:0-4685 GCA_035637375.1 Burkholderiales bacterium | reverse complement strand
CTCGCCCCACTTGCCCGTGAGCGTCCAGCTCGGCTCCAGACCAAAGACGTTGCGATCATCGACCTGCTCGAACTGGTCGCCGTTGGTCTGATCCCCGAGGAAGTACGTGAAATTGGAAAACAGGTTCAACTTGTATTTGATCGCATAGGCGTCGAAGTGAAATTCGCCGTTGCCGAGCGCCTTGTGCCGGTCGAGCGAGAGGCTGTAGCGTTCGGTCTCGCCGCCGTCGGTGGGGTCGATCGCGCCGAAGCGAGAGATCTCCCCGGAATCCACCGCGCGCTTCGGGATCTGGTCGGTCGAGATCCACTTTCCCCGATAGGCCATTCCCGTCAGTACGAAACCGTCGGTGTTGGTGCCGTGGCTGTAGCTGAGGACCGTATTGAGCTTTCTGTAATCCGAAGGGTTGTCCCAAGGCCCGTCGTTGTGGAACAGCTCCACGCCGTAGAGCAGGTGCCCCGGGCCGGCTTCGAAAGAGTTCGCCACCAGCCCGCGGCGATAGTCTCCGTTTCCCAACCCGGCTGAGACGATGCCCTGCTTGAGTTTCGTCGCGTAGTGGATCTCGGCCGCCCCGGCCGAAGCAAAGTCGCCTTCTTCGGCGAAGTACGGGCCCTTCTTGTATGAGATGCGCGACACAAGCTCGGGAATCATGAAGTTGAGATCGGTGTAGCCCTGCCCGTGGCCGTGGGTCGGCATGTTGACCGGCATATGCGCGACCGTGGTGCGGAAATCAGTGCCGTGATCGAGGTTGAAGCCGCGTAGGAAGTACTGGTTGGCTTTGCCCTCGCCGCTATGCTGGGTAATGATGACGCCCGGTACGTACTCGAGCACTTCGCCCGGCCGAAGCATCGGCCGTTCCTCTATAAGCTTCGGAGTGATGATGCCTTGGCTTGCCGCGTCGGATGTGCCTACTGCGTTCTCGTAGTGGCCGATGACGTGAATCTCATCGATCCTCTCCGCCTCTTGCGCCGGCGCACCACACGGGGTCGACAGCGCTGCCAGCAATGCGAGGAGCGCGGGGGCTTTGCCCGGGGTCACATACGTTCCTTCGTGGCGATAAAGCCGCGCATTATCGGGGTTCCATCGCCAGTGCGCCACCGGATTGATCAAGTCCGGGTCGCAGCCTAAGATGGCGCCGAACGACCGGGCGATCGAGCGCCCACCCAAGCCAGGAAGAGAGGAATCCATGGGCGCGCGCTATGTGTGGCCCAAAGAAGGCATTGCCCGCATCCCCTACTGGGTTTACTCCGACCCGGAGATCTATGCCCGGGAGCAGGAGCGCATCTTTTGCGGCGCGAGCTGGAGCTACGTCGCGCTTGACGCCGAGCTGCTCCGCCCCGGCGACTTCAAGCGGACTTTCATCGGCGAGAAGCCCGTCGTCGCCGTGCGCGACAGGGAGGGCTCGGTCAACGTGGTGGAGAACCGCTGCGCCCACCGGGGCGTGCAGTTCTGCCAGAAGCACTTGGGCAACGTTCCCGAGTTCATGTGTCCCTACCACCAGTGGACCTATGACTTGAAGGGAAATCTCATCGGCGTACCGTTCCGGCGCGGGGTGAAGAAGCAAGGCGGGATGCCTGCGGATTTCGATCCGAAGGACCACGGGCTGCGCAGGCTTAAAGTGGCGCGCCGGCACGGCGTGATCTTCGCCTCGTTCGCGGAGGACATCGAGGGGCTCGAGGACTATTTCGGGCCGTCGATGCTCGCGCTGTTCGATCGCGTCTTCGATGGCCGGGAGCTCAGGGTGCTAGGCTACTCGCGCCAGCTGATCCCCGCCAACTGGAAGCTGATGTTCGAGAACATCAAGGACCCCTATCACGCGAGCCTGCTGCACGTGTTCCTGGTGAGCTTCGGCTTGTTTCGCGCCGATCAGCCATCGAAGGTGCAGATGGACGCGACGGGCCGACACGGAGCGCTGATTTCCTGGAAAGGCGACCAGAAAAAAACCGAGGATAACGCTGAAATGAAATCGCTGATCGACAACTTCCGCCTGTGCGATCCGGCGCTTCTCGATCCGGTGCGCGAGTTTCCGGAATACACAGTCGTCATGACCACGCTCTGGCCCAACCTGATCATCCAGCAGCAGTCGAACACGCTGGCGATGCGCCAGTTGATCACGCGCGGCCCGGGCGCATTCGAGCTCGCGTGGACGTATTTCGGCTATGCCGACGACGACGAGGACATGACCCGGCGCCGGCTGCGGCAGGCGAACCTCATGGGACCGGCCGGGTTCGTTTCGATCGACGACAGCGAAATCATGAAATTCTCACAGGCCGGTGTCGCTGCTTACCCCGACGCGGCGGGAGTCATGGAGATGGGCGGGCGCGGCTGGAAGGATGAGCCACACATGGTCACAGAGTCCGTGATCCGTGCCTTTTATGATTACTACCGTCATGTTATGGATGTTTAGGCCTGATATCCGGTTATAAAGTGAGTAAAATCGAACGTTCGTTCTTTTATGGAGATGTAGAGTGAGCGCGGCGGAACGTTACCTCACCCTGAACGCCCGGGAGCTTCGCCTGGAGCTCGAGGAGCTCTATGCCGCGTACACCGCCTGCCTCGACGAGGAGCGTTTCGAAGAATGGCCCGAATTCTTCGTCGAGCAATGTCTGTATAAAATCGTTCCGCGCGAGAACTTCGAGCGGGGCCTGCCGCTTGCGACTTGGCTGTGCGAGAGCAAGGGCTATCTCGCCGACCGGGTCACCGCCCTACGCAAGACCGCCGTCTACGCGCCGCGCTACATGCGCCGCATGGTGAGCGGCATCCGCATTCTCGGCTGGAAGGAAGGCGTGCTCGAGGTGCGCGCGAACTATCTCGCCCTCGAGACTCTGCAGGACGAGTTCACGCGCGTCTTCAACACCGGCCAGTATCGCGACAAGCTCGTGGTCGAGGAGGGTAAGCTAAAATTCAAGGAGAAACTCTGCATATTCGACAGCCTCCTCGTCCCGAACAGCTTGATTCTGCCCCTCTGACATGAGTGAAAGCTGGATCAAAGTCGCCGATGTTTCCGACGTGCCGGAAGACGGGACCTTGCTCGTCAATCTCGGCGCGGAGCCCGTGTGCCTCTACAACGTCGGCGGAAAAATCTTCGCGACGCACGACACCTGCACCCACGGACAGGCGAGCCTCGCTGACGGCTTCATCGACGGCGAGGAAATCGAATGCCCGCTGCACCAGGGGAAGTTTCACATCGCGACCGGCAAGGCGGTTGGCGAACCCTGCACCGAGGACATTCGCACCTACGCCGTGAAAGTCGAAAACGGCGCGGTACTGCTCGAGGAATAGCGAAGCCGTGGAAAAAGTCTCTCTGACACTCGCCATCGGCGACTACGAGCACACGCGCGACCTCGCCACCGGCCAGGTGCCGGTGCAGGGCGTGAGCCTCAACGTGCTCTGCTTGCCGCCGGAGGAAGCTTTCTTCCGTTTCACCTTCTTCCGGGAATGGGAAGTGTCCGAGATGTCGATGGGCAAGTACGTGTCGCTGCGCTCGCAGGAGGACAACGGCATCGCCGCAATCCCCGTATTCCCGTCGCGCGTGTTCCGTCAGTCGATGATTTATGTGCGAGAGGGCGGCGAGATTACTCGCCCGGAGCAGCTGAAGGGCAAGCGAATCGGGGTTCCGGAGTGGGCGCAGACCGCAGTGATTTACTCGCGCGGCTACCTCGTTCGCGAGGCCGGAGTGCCGCTCGCCTCGGTGGAGTGGTTCCAGGCGGGCGTGAACGAAGCGGGGCGCGTCGAGAAAGTGAAGCTGAAGCTTCCCGAAGGGGTGCGGCTTCGCTCCGAGCCGGAGCGCTCGCTCAACGATATGCTGCTCGCCGGGGACATAGACGCTATGCTATCGGCGCGGCCGCCGCGCGCCTTCGGCAGCGGAATCCGGCGCCTGTTTCCGGACTACGAGCAGGTCGAAGCGGCGTATTTCAAGAAGACAGGAATTTTCCCCATCATGCACGTTATCGTCATCAAGACCGAGGTCCTGGAGCGCCACCCCTGGCTTGCGATGAACCTCTACAAGGCCTTCGAGGAAGCCAAGCGCCGCTCCGTCGAGCGGCTCTCCGACATCACCGCCTCGCACGCGCCGCTCGCCTGGCTCGCGCCCTATACTGAGCGCATGAAGAGCCTCTTCGGCGAGGACTTCTGGCCCTACGGCCTGGAGAAGAACCGCAAGACGCTGCAGGCCTTCGTCGATTTCGCTTTCGAGCAGGGCGTGTGCCACCGGCGCCTCAAGCTCGAAGAGTTGTTTCCCGGCCAAGTGCTGGCTTCGTTCAAGGTCTGAAATGACGACTGACGCGATCTGGATCACCGAGGCCGACGTCGTCGGGCTGATGGACCTCAAGGAAGCGATCGCCGCCCTTGAAGCGGCGCTGCGTGCAGAAGCGCGCGGCGAGGCGCAGAACATGACGAAGACTCTGCTGCAATACGGGAAAAACAACCTGCATGCGATTGGTGGCAAGCTCGACAAGCTTGTCGGCACTAAAACCTGGACGCACACGCAAGCCGGCACCTGTCCGCTTCTGCTTCTCTGGAGCGCGGAGGACGGGTCGCTCGTCGCGGTGATCGAAGCCTTTGCCCTGGGCAACCTGCGCACCGGCGGCATCTCGGGTGTCGCCGCCGATTGGATGGCGAGACCGGATGCCGGAGTGATGGCCATCGTCGGCGCAGGGAAGCAGGCGCTTGCGCAAGTCGGCACGATG
>DASPXL010000420.1:0-3956 GCA_035637375.1 Burkholderiales bacterium | reverse complement strand
CGAGCGTCTTCCCGCTGATCAGCGCGAGCTCTTGCTTCACTCATCGCTCCGAGGAAGAGCCGCGGCGGCGCCGCCACAGCCACATCACCGCGGGAAACGCCCACACCAGCAATGTCGCCACGCCCAGCGTGCCCGCGACCGGCCGCTCGAAGAAGGCGAGGAAACGCCCGTCGGCCTTGATCATCGAGCTGATGAAGTTCTCCTCGAGCATCGCGCCGAGCACGATGCCGAGGATCGCGGGCGCCACCGGGAAGCCGTTTTCCTCCATGAGCCACGCGACGACGCCGAAGACCAGCATGACGAGCACGCCGAAAGCGGAGTTGTTGATGGCGAAGGCCCCGACGATGCAGAAGAGCAGGATCACCGGCATCAGCACCTCGCGCGGCACGCGCAGCATCTGCTTCGCGCATTTGATCGCAGCGACACCCAGCGGCAGCATCAGCAGGTTCGCGAGCACGAAGACGATGAAGATCGCGTAGATGCTCGGCGCGTTCTGCATGAATGCGGTCGGCCCCGGATTGAGCCCCTTGATGTAGAGGACGCCGATCACGATCGCGGTGATGGAATCGCCCGGAATGCCGAAGACGAGGGCCGGGATCCATGCGCCGGCGAGCGCGCTGTTGTTCGCCGCGCCCGCCTCGACGATCCCTTCCACGTGGCCGGTGCCGAACTTCTCCGGCTCCTTCGAGAACTTCTTCGACATCGCGTACGACATCCATGCCGCGATGTCCGCGCCCGCCCCGGGCAGTGCGCCGATAAGCGTCCCGAGCGTGCTTCCGCGCAGGATCGCCGCGGGATATTTCCGGATGAGACGCCACATGCCGGCGAAGACGTTGCCGACGTGCACCTTCGCCATCTCCCACGGCTCGTCGATCGAAGAGGCGTTGCGCAGGATCTCGGAGACCGCGAACATGCCGATCATCATGGGGATCAGCGTGAGGCCGCCGGCGAGCTCGGCGTTGCCGAGCGTGAAGCGCGGGTACGCCGCCGGATTGTCGAGGCCGACCGACGAGACGAGAAGTCCGAGCAGCAGCGAGACGAGTCCCTTCAGCGGATTGCCGACGGCGATGAAGACCGCGCAGGTGAGGCCCAGCAGCACGAGCCAGAAATATTCGAAGGTGCCGAACTTGAGCGCCACCTCCGCGAGCGAAGGCGCCGCGACGATCAGCACCGCGGTTCCGAAGAGCCCGCCGATGACCGAGAAGACGAGCCCCGCGCCGAGCGCGACCTCGCCCTGCCCCTTCTTCGTCATCGCGTAGGCCTCGTCGGTGTACGCGGCGGAGGCGGGAGTCCCCGGCATGCGCAGGAAGCAGCTCGGGATGTCGCCCGCGAAGATCGCCATCGCGGTCGCGGTCACGATGGACGCGAGCGCGGGCACCGGCGGCATGAAGAACGTGACCGGAACGAGGAGCGCCGTCGCCATCGTCGCGGTGAGCCCCGGCACGGCGCCCACGAACAAGCCGAAGAGCGCCGAGGCGAGCATCACCCACATCACATAGGGATCGAAGACGAGGGCGAAGGCGGCGGCGAAGTTCGCCATGCTAGAAGGCGAAGCGCTCGAAGACGCCCCACGGCAACGGAATGCGCAGCACCTTGTAGAACGCGAGGTGGATTGCCATCGGCGCGACGATGGCGACCGCGATCGTGACCGGCCAGCGCGCGCCGAGGATCCGCAGCCACGCGAGGAGCAGGATCAGCCCCGCGAGATGGAATCCGAGCGCGTTCGACGCCACGACATAGAACGCGAGCCCGGCGATGACGGCCGCGAATCCCGCGACCGGCCGCCGTCTTCGCGTCCAGTCGTCCAGCGCGACCCACGCGGCGTGGCTGTGCACGCCCTCGAAAACCAGCGCCGCGCCGCACAGCGCGAGACCGACCGCGACGATTCCCGGAAACCACGCCGGCCCGAACTTCTGGCCGGGCATCTCGGGATAGCCCTGGATGTGCCACAGGATGACGAGGCCCAGCGCGATCAGCGCCGAGCCCGTCACCGCGTCATTGATTTTCACGAACTGCGGCTTCGCGGATTCACGCCGCGCGCATCGCGCCGCTCCTCACTTTGCGATTCCGGTCGCCTTCATCACCGCGCCGAGGTCGGCGTCGGATTTCGACACGAAGCGCACGCCGTCATCCGGCCCGTACCAGATGACGCCGTAACCGCGCGCCGCCATGAAGCCGCGGAACTCCTTCGATTCGTGGACTTTCTTCAGCGCCGCGACGAGCTTCGCCTGGATGTCGTGCGGCAGGCCCTTCGGCGCGGCGATCGCACGCCACGCCGCCATGCTCCAGTTGCTGCCGAGCTCCTGCTTGAGCGTCGGCAGGTTCGGATACAGCGCCGGCGGATTCGCGTCCATGATCGCGAGCGCGCGCACCTTGCCCGCGTCGATGAGCGAGCGCGCCTCCGGGATCGAGCACGGAACGACCTCGACGCCGCCGGAGACGAGATCCTGCAGGCCCGGCGCCGCGCCGTTGGACGGCACCCACGGCACCGCCGCGGGATCCATTCCCTGGTCCTTCAGCAGGCCCGCGAGCGCGAGATGCCAGATGCCGCCCTGCCCCGTGCCCGACGCCTTGAACTTGCCCGGGTTCGCCTTCACCGCCGCGAGCAGATCCTTGAGCGACTTGTACGGCGCATCGGCGCGCACATTGACGCCCGCCGGATCGGCATTCACGACGCCGATCAGCGTGTAATCGTTCGCCGAAAGGTTCGTGAGCCCGACCCAATGCATCATGCCGATCTCGACCGTGATCATGCCGATGGTGTAGCCGTCGGGCGGGCTCGACGCGATCGCCTGGTGCCCCACCACGCCCGAGCCGCCGGTGCGGTTCACGACGTTCACGGGCTGGCCGAGCTCCTTCTCGAGGAGGCTGCCGATGATGCGCGCGGTGGCGTCGGTTCCACCGCCGGCACCCCACGGCACGATCAGCGTGACGGGGCGCTCGGGATAGGCGGCGAACGACGGCGCGGCGAAGCAGGTGAGCGCAAGCGCGAGCGCGCGTGCGGCCCGGACGATGGCACGCATGGATCTCCTCCTCTGAGTTAGGATCGTGCTGCGCGTGAGCTTAGCTGCTTCCGGGCTTGCGTGCCAATCCGGCTTGATTCCCGATTCCTTGATCATCTTGGCCCACGTCGGAATCTCGGACTTGATGACGGCTGCGAACTCATCGGGTGAGTTGCCGATCGCCTCCAGGCCGAGATCGGCGAACTTGGCGCGCACGGCGGGCTGTGCGAGCGCCTTGACGGTTTCGAGATGGAGCTTGCGAAATCAAAGCACGTCCGAGCCTATTCGACGGTGACGGATTTCGCCAGATTCCTCGGCTTGTCCACATCGTTGCCGCGCTCTAGCGCCGCGTGGTAGGCGAGCAGTTGCAGCGGGATAGTGTGCAGGATGGGCGACAGCAGTCCGGCATGGTCCGGCATGCGGATCACGTGCACCCCTTCGCCTTCGGTCATTTTAGTGTCCTGGTCGGCGAACACGTGCAGCTCGCCGCCGCGCGCCCGCACTTCCTGCAGGTTCGATTTCAGTTTCTCGAAGAGCGCGTCCTTCGGGGCGATCGCGACCACGGGCATGTCCTGGTCCACCAGCGCGAGCGGCCCGTGCTTCAACTCTCCCGCGGCGTAGGCTTCGGCGTGGATGTAGGAGATTTCCTTGAGCTTGAGCGCCCCTTCCATCGCGATCGGATAATGGATTCCGCGGCCGAGAAAGAGCGCATGATGGCGCTGCGCGAACTTCTTCGCCCATTTCTCCACCTGCGGCTCGAGCTCGAGCACGCGCTGGAGGGCCAGGGGAAGATGCCTCAGGGCGAGGAGCAGTTGCGCCTCGCGCTCGGGCAGGAGCCTGCCGCGGAGCTTCGCGAGGACCATGGTGAGGAGCACCAGCACGGCAAGCTGGGTGGTAAAGGCCTTGGTCGAAGCGACGCCGATCTCGGGTCCCGCGCGGGTCAGAAAGCGCAAG
>DASPXL010000419.1:0-8404 GCA_035637375.1 Burkholderiales bacterium | reverse complement strand
CATCACCCAGTTTTTCAGGATCGAGACCATGCGTCGGGACTTTGTGGCGAACGTATCGCACGAGCTGCGCACCCCGCTTACGGTCCTCGTCGGCTTTCTCGAAACGATCAAGGAGCTGAAGCTGGACCCGGAGCGCTCGCGCGATTACCTCAACCTCATGACCGAGCAGAGCCGGCGCATGCAGCGCATCATCGACGACCTGTTGACGCTCTCGACGCTCGAATCGGCGCCGGAGCCGCCCCAGGAAGAGCGCGTGGAGGTGACCTCGCTCCTTGCGCGGATTCGTGGTGAGGCCGAGAGCCTGTCGGCAGGACGTCATCGAGTCATGCTCGACGCCGAGCCGGGATTCGATCTGCTCGGTTCGGAGTCCGAGATCGCGAGCGCCTTCGGCAACCTCGCGAGCAACGCGATCCGCTACACACCGTCGGGGGGCGAAGTGCGCCTTCTCTGGCGCGCTTCGCAGAAAGGCGCGGAATTCGCCGTCGAGGACACCGGCGTCGGCATCGAGGCCGAGCACATCCCGCGGCTCACCGAGCGCTTCTACCGCGTCGACCGCGGCCGCTCGCGCGAGACCGGCGGCACGGGACTGGGCCTGGCGATCGTCAAGCACGCGCTCGCGCGGCACCAGGCGACGCTGGAGATCGAAAGCACGCCCGGCAAGGGCAGCCGCTTCACCGCGAAATTCCCCGCGCGCCGCGTGGTGCCGCAGCGCGCCGATCTCTCGCAGGCCTCACCCTCCTTGAGACCGGAGGCGGCGGTGCTGCCGTCCAAGGAGCAAACCCAGAGCAAGCCATAGGATCGCGCCGGGAACCGCCGCCGCCGCGAGCCCCGCAAGGCCGAGTCCCAGGCCTTTCAGCGCCGCGTAGACCCAGCCGCTCGCGGCGTCGCCGCCCCGGAACACGACCGTGTCGATAAAATTCTTCGACTTGTACTTGGCTTCGCGCTTGAGCACGGTGAAGAGCATCTCGCGCGCCGGACGGGCGATCGCGTAATCGGCGGCCCGGCGCAGGATCTGGAAGCCGATCAGCACGGCGAGCACCGGGGCGAGACCGATCGCGGCGAACCCCAGGAGCCCGAGCGCCGGAAGCAGTGCAAGCGCGACACCGACGCCGAGTTTTTCCACGAACTTCGCCACGACGAAGACCTGCCCGAGGAGGGTGAGCACGTTGACCGCGAGGTCCACCCTGGCAAAGAGCGCGGTGCGCTCGGCGGAATCCCGGTAGCTCGAGGCGATAAGCTGCGCGAGCTCCAGGTACACGAAGCCGTACAGCACCGTGTACAGGAGCACATAGGCGACGATGCCGAGGAGATAGGGCGAGCGGAGAATCTCGAGCACTCCCGACCACGTGGTGCCGCCGATCTGCTCGCCGATCTCGGCGGGGGCGCCGCCCGGCGCGGGCGCGCCGGCCCGGCGCAGCAGGGCGTAAATGCAAGCGAGCGCAAGCCCGAGAAAACCGCAGGACACGAGCAGCAGCTTCGCGGTCCCGAGGGCGGCGGCGAGCGACGCGGTGAGCGCGGGCCCCGCGAGCGCCCCGCAGCTTCCCCCCGCCGAGATGAAGCCGAAGAGGCGCGCCGCCTGCTCCGGGCGGAACAGGTCCGTCATCAGGCTCCAGAACACCGAGACGACGAACAGGTTGAACACGCTGACCCAGACGAAGAAGCAGCGCGCGACCCACGGCGCCGCAAACGCGCTTTCGAACAGCGCGTAGAAAACGAGAACGTTGGCGATAAAGAACAGGTACGTCCAGGGCACCAGGCGCCGCCGCGGGAGCCGCGCCGCGGCCCAGCCGAAAAGCGGCACCGCGGCGAGCATCACGGCGAAGGTCGCCGAGAACAGCCACGGCAGATTCTCCACGCCGCCCTGCACTCCCATCTCGTCGCGCAGCGGCCGCAGGATGTAGTAGCCGCACAGCACGCAGAAAAAGCAGGCGAAGGACCACAGCGATGCGGCGACCTCGCCGCGGTCGATCCGGGTGATCCGGTTGAGCGCGGCGTGCGCAAGGCTGGAAGGGCGGCTCGCCGATTCATTCATAGCGGACAGCCGGTGCGGCCCAAGCGGCCGGTGAGATCTCAGGGCGCCAGCCGTTCTATTTTCCAGACGCCGCCGGACTTGCGATAGCACAGCCGGTCGTGCAGCCGGTCCCTGCGGCCCTGCCAGAATTCGAACCGGTCCGGCGCGAGCCGGTAGCCGCCCCAATGCGGCGGGCGCGGCGGCGCGTCGCGCCAGCGCTTGGCTGCTTCCTCCAGGCGTGTTTCGAGGTCCTCGCGGCTCGCCACCGTCTCGCTCTGCGGCGAGACGATCGCCGAGAGCCGCGCGCCCAGCGGCCGGCTCGCGAAATACCTGTCGGACTCCGCCGCGGGGACCTGCTCGACGCGGCCTTCGATGCCCACTTGACGCTCCAGCTCTTCCCAGCAGAAAAGCAGCATCGCCTGGGGGTTTTGCTCGAGCTCGCGGCCCTTGCGGCTGCGGTAGTGGGTATAGAAGACGAAGCCGTGTGCGTCGAACCCCTTCAGCAGCACGGCGCGCGCAGAAGGGCGCCCCTTTTTGGTCGCGGTCGCGAGCGTCATCGTGTTGGGGAGCGCGATCCCCGACTGCAACGCCTCGTCGAACCAGTTTCCGAACTGCGCGAACGGATCGGGCGCCAGGTCTTTCTCGTGCAGGCCGGCACGCATGTATTCCTGGCGCAGGGCGGCGAGATCCATTTGCGGGAATTCTACCCGCGGCGATGCGCGTACAGGCTGCCGGCGCAGAGGAGCACGGCGGTCGCCCAGAACACGGGCGCCATGCCGAGCGCCGCGCCGAGCGCGCCGGACAAGAGCGGCATGCCGGTCTGGCTCATGTTGACGAGCGTCATGCGTATTCCGACCGCCTCTCCGGCCCGCCCCGCGGGGGCGGTGTTGTGCAGCAGGGACATCACCATCGGCTGCGACATGCCCAGGCCCAGGCCCAGGACGAAGGCGAGCGCCGCCAGCAAGCCAGCGCGCTCGAGCAGCGGAAAAAGCAGGAAAGTCGCCCCTGCCGTCGCGAGCGACGCCGTGAGAAGCGGCCAGGGCGCCAGCCGCCGCGATATCGCGGGCAGGAGCACGCGGATGACGAAGGTCGCCGCCGAAAACGAGCCGAGGACAAGGCCGATGCTCGATGCCGACAGGCCGATGTGCGAGCCGTAGATGGGGATCGCGAAAGTGAACGTGTCCCACGCGGTGGCGAGCAGGCCGCTCGCGATGAAGATGGGGCGAAGCTCGCGGTGGCGCAGCAGGTCGGCGATGCTGCGGCCCGGCTCGGCGGGCGCGCCGTGCGCGTGAGGCCGCGGGAGGGGCAGCTTGTTCAGGCCCAGCACGGCGATCGGCACGAGCGGAAACGCGGCGAAGGCGGCGAAGGTCGCGGTGTGGCCGATCCAGTCGATGCCTAAACCGGCGATCATCGGGCCGGTGAATCCCGAGACCGAGAAACCGAGCGCCGCGAGGCTGAAATTGACCGGGCGATCCTCGGGCCGGCCTATGTAGCCGACGATGTTCTGGTAGGCGACGTGGTACATCATGAAGCTCGAGCCGATCAGCGCGCTCGCGAGATAGAGCGCGCCGAGGCTCTCCCACAGGTAGGGCAGGAGCGTTCCGAGCGCGAGCGCGACCGATCCTGCGAGCATGGGCGCACGCGCCCCGATGCGGTCGGTAAGGCGCCCCATGCCGACGGCGAACAACATCGGCAGCAGCGCGTAGAGCGCCATCAGCACGCCGACGGTGAACGGCGTCGCCTGAAGGTGGATGGCGTAAAGCGACACCGCCACCCGCGTTCCGGCGAACGCCGAGTGATTGAGCAGCGTGACGACGATGAGGAAGTAGAGGGGGCGCACTTTGCCTGGACTCCGCGCGAATCGGGACCGCGCCCGTCACGCGGCTGCGGCCGCGGGTCGAACGCTATAGCGAATCGAAATAGCTTGCCATCCTGCGGCGCACGGCCTCGTCCGGGAGCGGGCCTCGCGCGGCGGCGAGGTTGTCGGCGACGTGCCTGGGGTTGCGCGTTCCCGGTATCGCGCAGCTCACAGCCGGATGCGCAAGGATCCATTTGAGAAAATACTGCGCCCAGCTCGCGCAGCCGATTTCCTTCGCCCACTCGGGCAGCGGCTTGTCCCTGACGCGGCGGAACATCGCGCCTTCGGCGAAAGGCCGGTTGACGATCACCGCGGTGCGGCTTTCGGCGGCGGCGGCGAGCAGGCGCCTCCCGGCATCGGGCTCGGCGAGCGAGTAGTTCACCTGGACGAAGTCGATGTCTCCCGGCCGGATGACTTTCTCCAGGTCGGCGTGCGCCCCGGCGTGATAGTGCGTGACGCCGAGGTAGCGGACGCGGCCGGCTTTTTTCCATTCGCGCAAGGTCGCAAGATGGGTGCTCGCGTCCACCAGGTTGTGCACCTGGATCAGATCGAGGCGCTCGACGCGAAGCCTCCTCATCGAGTCCTCCATCTGCCGGATACCCGCCTCCCTGCCGCTCGTCCAGACCTTGGTGGCGACGAAGAGTTTCGATTCGACGCCGAGCTCGGCGGCGAGCTGGCCGGTCATCGATTCGGACGAGCCGTACATCGGCGAGCTGTCGACGACGCGGCCGCCCAGTCCAACGAAGGTCTTGAGCGTCTCTCTTGCCTGCGCAGTCTCCGCCGCGTCACCCGCGACGTCGAACACCTGCCAGGTGCCCAGACCGACCGCAGCGATCTTTTCTCCCGTCTTCGGAATGGAGCGCTCGAGGAGCTTCGGCGAATCGGCGGCATGGCCGGGCGGCATTCTTCCTCCAAAGGCGAGCGCGGCGGCGAGCTTGAGCCAGTTGCGGCGCGGGATGTCCATGGACGGGTTCTATAATGCGGGGTTCGTCGAGGCGAATCAACGCACCCCGCGTAGTCTGCCTGGATTTCGCGCGGTTGACCGTCACGCCGCCGCATTCCGTCTTGGGGCGCGGCGGCCGTACGTGTTACATTGTCCCGAATTCCCCGCTTTCCGCACGGCGGGACTGCAGGAAACCCGACAGGAGCTGGCATGAGACTGTCGCTTCGCTTCATCCTTCCCCTCGCCATTGCGCTCGCAGCCATCGCGTACGCGGTCATACCGCTCGTCGACCGATTCACGCTCCAGTGGTTCGTTCGCGACCTGGACATGCGCACCACCCTCATCACCAACACGATCCAGGAGCCGCTCCAGGATCTCGTGCGCGAGGGGTCGCGCGCCAAGGTCCTGCGCTTTTTCGACCGGATCATCACCGACGAGCGGCTGTTCGCGATCGGTTTCTGCGACCCGGGCCGCAGGATGATCTACAAGACGGCCGCGTTTCCCGCCTCGATCGGCTGCGCCGAGGACAGCGGCGAGGCCGTGGTCGGCGAGAGCCGCCTGGTCAATCTCCAGCGCGGCCCGATCCACGTGGCGATCAACCGCGTCGAGTCCGAGGGCGCCGCGTACGGCTATCTGGTGCTGGTGCACGACATGAGCTTCGTGCAGCGGCGCAGCGACGACACCAAGAAGTACATCTTCTACCTGTTCGCGGCGATCGCCGCGATCGTGTCGCTCATCACCGTGGTGATCGCCGAGATCAGCTGGCGCGGCTGGGTCGCGGGCCTCAAGGCGGTGATCGGCGGCGAAGCCTTCGGCCGCGGCGAGGCCAAGGTGCGTATGCCCGAATTGCGGCCGGTAACGCGCGATCTCCAGGCGCTGATCCGGGACCTGGAGTCGGAGCGCAAGGCGCGGGACGAGAGCCAGATCAACTGGTCGGCCGACACGCTCCGGGCGGTGCTGCGCAACGACCTGAAGGGGGAGGAAGTGCTCATCGTTTCCAACCGCGAGCCGTATATTCACGTGCGGCGCAACGAGCGCATCGAAGTGCAGCGGCCCGCGAGCGGGCTGGTGACCGCGCTCGAGCCGGTGATGCGGGCGTGTTCGGGAACGTGGATCGCGCACGGCAGCGGCGACGCGGACCGGGAGACCGTGGATTCCTCCGATCACATCACGGTTCCGCCGGAACGCCCCGCGTACCGCATCCGGCGCGTCTGGCTCTCCAAGGAGGAGGAAGCCGGCTACTACTACGGGTTCTCGAACAGCGGCCTGTGGCCCTTGTGCCACATCGCGCACACGCGGCCGATTTTCCGCACCGCGGACTGGAATGCCTACGTGACCGTCAACCGGAGGTTCGCCGACGCGGTGGTGCGCGAGGCCAAGACCGCCGATCCCATCGTCCTCGTCCAGGACTATCACTTCGCGCTGTTGCCCCGCATGATACGGGAGCGCCTGCCCGAAGCGACCGTGATCATGTTCTGGCATATCCCCTGGCCCAACGCCGAGGCTTTCGGGATCTGCCCTTGGCACGAGGCGATCATCGACGGGATCCTCGGCAGCAGCATTCTGGGATTTCACACCCAGTTCCACTGCAACAATTTCATCGACGCGGTGGACCGCTACGTCGAGGCGCGAATCGACCGGGAAACCTTCACCATATCCTACGGCGGCGACCAGACCGCGGTGCGCCGCTATCCCATCTCGATAGAATGGCCGCTCAAATCCAGGACCATGCAGAAACCGCTGGGGCAATGCCGTGCCGACGTTCGCGAGCGAAACGGGCTCGCCCCGGACGCGGTGATCGGAGTCGGCGTGGACCGGCTCGACTACACCAAGGGGATACTCGAACGGTTCCTCGCGGTCGAGCGCTTTCTCGAGCTCGAGCCCGAATGGATCGGGAAGTTCGTCTTCGTGCAGATCGCGGCGCCTTCGCGCTCCAGCATCGACGAATACCAGAACTTCGACGCGCGGGTGCGCGCGCTCGCGCGCCGGATCAACGAAAGGTTTTCCAACAAGCGTCAGGAGCCCATCTTGCTCAGGATCGAGCATCACGAGCCCGACGACGTCTACGAGTACTATCGGGCCTCCGAGCTGTGCTTCGTGAGCAGCCTGCACGACGGCATGAACCTGGTCGCCAAGGAGTTCGTCGCCGCGCGCGACGACGAGCGCGGGGTGCTCATCCTCAGCCAGTTCACCGGGGCGTCGCGCGAGCTGCCCGAGGCGCTGATCGTCAATCCCTACAACATCGATCAATGCGCCGCCGCCCTCAGGGCGGCGCTTGCGATGCCGCCTGCGGAGCAGCGCGACCGGATGCGCAGCATGCGCGGGCTCGTCCAGGAATTCAACGTGTACCGCTGGGCCGGGCGCATGCTGCTCGACGCGGGCCAGATGCGCACGCGCAGCCGCCTTTTCGCCCGCGCGGACCGCGGGCGCAAACCCGTTCCGCTGCGCAGCGCCTGACCACGGGTGCCGATGCCGAATTCCAGCAGCCCGAACCCCGACGCGGCCGCCACGGCCACGCGAGGAGGACCGCGCCAGGACAGAGCGAGCGCGGACGCCGGTTTTCCGCTCGGAACCGTGCCGCGCCTGCCGGCGGACGCGGGATTCTTCCTGGACATCGACGGGACGCTTCTGGACATCGCCGAAAAGCCCCATCTCGTGCGGATCGACGAGGATCTCGTCGGCCTGCTGCCGACGCTGCGGGACGCCGCCGGCGGCGCGCTCGCGCTGATCAGCGGGCGCTCGATCGCGGAGATCGACCGGCTTTTCGGGACCCCGATTTTCTGCGCCGCAGGACAGCACGGCGCCGAGCGCCGCGACTTCGCCGGCAAAATACACAAGCATCGCGTTCCGCTCGCCGGGATTCGGAAAGCGCAGCGGCGGCTCGGGCGGATGGTCGCCCGGCACCCCGCGCTGGTGCTGGAGGACAAAGGCATGAATCTCGCGCTCCATTACCGCTCGGCGCCGGAGCTCGGCGCGGCGGTATACGAAGCCGTCCGGCGGCTCGCCGAGGAGCTGGGCGAGGACTTCGAGATGCAGGCGGGAAAGATGGTGATGGAGATCAAGCCGAGCGGAAAGGACAAGGGAACGGCGATCGCGGAATTTCTCGAGGAGGCCCCGTTCCGGGGGCGCTTTCCGGTGTTCATCGGCGACGATCTCACCGACGAATTCGGCTTCGAGCTGATCAACCGGGTCGGGGGCTGCTCGGTCAAGGTGGGCGAAGGCGGCTCGAGCGCGCATTGGCGACTGCCGAGCGCGGACGCGGTCCGGGCGTGGCTCAGGCGCTTCCTCGAGCGCAGCCGCGAGAATCCGTGACCAGCCTCGACCTCGCCCTGATCGGCAACTCGAGCGTCGCGGCGCTGATCGACGCGAACGGGACCATCGTCTGGTCCTGCCTGCCGCGCTTCGACAGCGACGCGGTGTTCTGCGCCCTCCTGCGCGAAGGGCGCGGGGCGGACGACTACGGGTTCTTCGAGATCGAGCTCGCCGATTTCGCCCGCGCGGAGCAGGCCTACATCGCCCACACGCCGATCCTCAAGACGCGGCTTTTCGACCGGCACGGCGGCGGCGTCGAAATCACCGATTTCGCCCCGCG
>DASPXL010000418.1:0-11339 GCA_035637375.1 Burkholderiales bacterium | reverse complement strand
CGCCCAGGCCCGCACCGCGGCGGATGTCGTCGACGATGAAAAACCGCAGGCGCGCCGGCCCGGGACCACCTGAGCCGTCGATCGCGATGCCGCCTGCGATCTCCTCACCCTCGGCCGCGATCCAGAAACCGTCGCGCGAGGGGTCGAAGCGCGCAAGGAGCTCTCCCAGCTCGCTCGCCACCTTCGCCTCGAAGTAACGCCCGAAGCGCCATTCGCGCGCGTAATAGCGGCCGTGCAGCTCGACGATGCGGCCGATGGCGCCCGGAACGTGTCCGCAAATCTGCACGCGTGCCCCGCTTCAGGCCGTTTCCGAAAAGAGCTCCCGCCCGATCAGCCAGCGGCGGATCTCGGAAGTCCCCGCTCCGATCTCGTAGAGCTTCGCGTCGCGCCACAGGCGGCCGGCCGGGTAATCGTTGATGTAGCCGTTCCCGCCGAGGCACTGGATCGCTTCGCCCGCCATCCAGGTCGCCTTTTCCGCCGCGTAGAGGATGGCCCCGGCCGCATCTTTGCGCGCGCTTGCTCCGGTATAGTCTCCGCAGTCGAGCGCCTGGCCGACGGCATAGACGTAGGCCCGGGCGGCGTTCAGGGTCGTGTACATGTCGGCGAGCTTGCCCTGGATCAGCTGGAACTCCCCGATCGCCTGGCCGAACTGCTTGCGCTCGTGCACGTACGGAATCACCACATCCATACACGCCTGCATAATGCCGAGCGGCCCGCCGGCGAGCACCGCGCGCTCGTAATCGAGCCCCGACATCAGGACGTTTACGCCGCCGCCGACCGCCGAGAGGACGTTTTCCTCGGGCACCTCGCAGTCCCGAAACACCAGCTCGCAGGTGCTCGATCCGCGCATGCCCAGTTTGTCGAGCTTCTGTGCGGTGGAAAAACCCTCGAACCCTTTTTCGACGATGAAGGCGGTGACTCCGCGTTTCGAAGATTCGGGGCCGGCGCCGGCGTCGGTCTTGGCGTAGACGACGAGCACGTCGGCGTCCGGGCCGTTGGTGATCCACATCTTGGCCCCGTTAAGGACGAACCTGCCCTTCTTGTACTCGGCGCGGGTCTTCATCGAGACGACGTCGGAGCCTGCGTCCGCCTCGGACATGGCGAGCGCGCCGACCCATTCGCCTGCGATGAGCTTGGGCAGATATTTTTTCTTCTGTGCTTCGCCGCCGTTCCTCGCGATCTGGTTGACGCAGAGATTGGAGTGCGCGCCGTAGGACAGGCCCACCGAAGCCGAGGCGCGGCTGATCTCCTCCATTGCGACGATGTGCGCCGCGTAACCCATCATCGTGCCGCCGTACTCTTCTTCGGCCGTGATGCCGAGCAGGCCCAGGGCGCCCATCTTTTTCCACAGATCCATCGGAAATTGATTGGAGCGGTCGATCGCGGCCGCGCGCGGCGCGACCTCGGCCGCGGCAAATCCGCGCACCGACGCGCGCAGCATGTCGATCTCCTCGCCGAGCCGGAAACGCAGTCCGGGCAGCTCGATCGCCGGGACTGCGCCGGCGGGGAGGTTCTGGACGCGATCCATGGAAGGCCTCCGGAGTGGGCACACTACTTGACGTTTACGTTAACGTCAATCTGGCGCGGCGCTTTCCGCCTCTGCTGTTGAGGAGCTTCTTCGACTGGCGCTCGAAGGCGCGGATCTCCCCGAGCACCTCGTCGATCTCCTCGCGCCGGCGCTCGAGCTGCTCGCGGCGGGCGGCGAGCGCCGCGGTGAACTTTTCCAGCTGCGGCCGCTCGTCGGGCGCCGAATCGTAGAGCTCCAGCATTTCGCGCACCTCGGCGAGCGAAAAGCCGAGACGCTTGCCGCGCAGGATCAGCTTCAGGCGCACCTGATCGCGCTTGGAATAGACGCGGCGGCTGCCGATGCGCTTGGGGCTGAGCAAGCCCCGGTCCTCGTAGAACCGGATGGTTCGATGGGTGACGTCGAACTCGCGCGCCAGATCCCCGATCGAATAGATCTCAACGGCTTCGTTCATGAGTCGACGCGGTCGTGGCGGGCTTTGCCGTAATCTGCGAGAATTCGCGCTTTTCCGCGCGGGCAGTGCACGATTCTACCGCGCGAAGCCCGGCATCCAAAGCGTATGCCCTCCGAATCCCTGCTCGAATATCCGCGGTCGGCGCCCCCTCCGGGCGGCGAGACGCTCGAGATCGCGCCCGGCGTGCACTGGCTGCGCATGCCTTTGCCGTTCGCGCTCGACCACATCAACCTGTGGGTGCTCGAAGACGGGGACGGCTGGACCC
The DNA here is from genome assembly GCA_035637375.1 of Burkholderiales bacterium. GTDB lineage: Bacteria > Pseudomonadota > Gammaproteobacteria > Burkholderiales > SG8-39 > VBDM01. Next base: position 9,095 of record DASPXL010000418.1, on the reverse strand, counting down.
TGGTCGACTGCGGCATCGGCGACGAGGCCACGCGCGCTCTGTGGGAACGCGTTTTCTCCGAACGCATCGCGGAGCGCCCCGTGAAGCGCGTCATCGTCACGCACCATCACCCCGACCACGCCGGTCTCGCCCTGTGGCTCACCGAGCGCACCGGCGCCGAGTTCTGGATGCCGCAGGCGGAGTATTTCGCGGCGCACGCGATGCGCGAGGGCGCCGCGGGTTTCGACTTCGACAAGGTCGTTGCGATGTTCAAGCGCAACGGGCTCGCCGGGGAGAAACTGGAGCTGCTCCAGCAGCGCCGCAGCAACTACCGCAGCCGCGTGCCCGGTTTCCCCTCGTCGTACCGGCGGCTGATGGAGGGACAGGAGCATCGCATCGGCGGCCGCCTGTGGCGCGTCGTCATGGGCTACGGCCACGCGCCCGAGCACGCCGCGCTTTACTGCGAGGAACTGGGTGTTCTCATCTCCGGAGACATGGTGCTTCCCAAGATCTCCACCAACGTCAGCGTCTGGGCGAACGAGCCCGAGGGAAATCCGCTCGCGCTTTTTCTCGACTCGCTTTCCCGCTACGCGGAGCTGCCCGCGACGACGCTCACGCTGCCCTCGCACGGGCTGCCGTTCCGGGGCTTGCGCGAGCGCGTCGCGCAGCTCCGGGAGCACCACCGCCTGCGGCTGTCCGAGCTGCGGGAGGCTTGCGATACGCCTAAAGCGGCGGCGGACGTGCTCACGACGCTCTTTCGGCGCAGCCTCGACACGCATCAGCTTTTCTTCGCCATGGGCGAGGCGATCGCCCATCTGCATTTTCTCCATCACGAAGGGCGCCTGGAGCGCTCGGTCGGCGCCGACGGCGTGGTCCGGTACGTCCGGAACGTCTGAACTAGGCCGGCAGCCAGCCCCCCGAATGTCCCCGGAGTCCCATCTCGACCTCTACGGCCTGCAGCGGCTAAGGCCTCGGCTTGGGGAGCTGCTTGCGGGCCTCGCCGATGAGAAAGTCGGTGGTGGCGAGCATCGCCCTTTGCGAGGTGCTGGCGATCACGAGGTAGCGCCCCTGCACCGCAAGCGTCGGGACCCCTTCCAGGCGATAAGCCCGGCCCATCTGTACCGTGCGGCGCAGCTTGCTCTCGACGGTGAAGGAGCGCAATGCGGCGTCGTACTTGGCCATGTCCACCTTCTGCTTGGCGAGCCAATCGGCCACCCACTTGGCGAAGGCGTCGCCGTGCAGCCGCACGCCCCCCTGCTGGTGGATCGCGTCGAACAGCGGCCGGTGCAGCCGCTCCAGCTCGCCGAGCGCCTCCAGGGTGTAGAAGATCCGGGCGTCGATGGCCCAGTCGTCGTTCAGAATTCCGGGCACGCGCTTGAACTGCACGTCGCGCGGCAAGCGCTTCACCCAGGACTCGAGATCGGGTTCCAGCGAATAGCAGTGCGGGCAGCGGTACCAGAAAAACTCGATGACTTCGACCTTGCCCGAGGACTCGGTCGATTGCGGCGGCTTCAGCTCGATGTAGTCGACGCCCTCGGCGGGTGAACCTTGAGCGTTCGCGGCAAAGGCAAGGGTGAGGCCTGCAACGACGCTCAGCAGACGAAAAACCATGTCGCTTTCTCCTTGGAGTCCGTGATTGGCGAGTTATTTCGCGAGCCGATTTAGAGGACAGGGGGGGGTGCCCCCTGTTCGATCAATTGGTGGAGGTGTCCTTGATTCTGACCAAGGACGCGTCCACTCCGTTCTGCGCGAGCTGCTGCCTGAGCCGGTTGATCTCGTCGATCCGGGTGAAAGGGCCGAGCCGCACTCGGTACCACACGCCCTTCTCGGCGAGGTTTGCCGGCTCGACGTTCGCTTCCATGCCCATCAACGCAAGCCTTGCCTTGAGGTTGTCCGCGTCGGCCGGATTCTGGAACGACCCGGCCTGGAGAAAGTAGCTGTCCTTGGGCGCGCCGGGCTTGCCGGCCTGCTTGGCGGCCTCGCGCATCTGGCGCTCGGTGACCGGCTCCTCCCTCCCGGGAAGGATGCGGTAGAAGTCGAAGCGCGGCTTGTCCTCGGCCTTGGCCGACTGCGGGGGCTCGGGCGCGGCCTGCCCCGCCGGCGGAGCCTTTTCCGGCACCCGCGTTTTGTCGGTGAACGGAATCGGCGTCTTGAAGAAATAGATCGCAATTCCCGCCGCCACGCCCAGGCCCAGCAGAAATCCGAAGAAAAGACCGATCAGAAAACTCCCGGAGGAGTCCGGTCGGAGGGAAGGCGATAGCCGCTTGTAGTCGAAGCTCATGTCGGTGAGGCGTCACATCTTCTCGGGCTGGCTGACGCCAAGCAGCGAAAGCCCGTTGCGCAAGACCTGGCGCACGGCGAGGCACAGCGCCAGCCGCGCCGATCGCAACGGCGTCTCCGCGACGAGGATGCGTTCAGCATTATAGTAACTGTGAAATTCGCCCGCCAGCTCGCGCAGGTAAAAAACGATCTGGTGCGGGGCGAGCTCGACCGCTGCGTTTTCCACCGTCTCGGCGTACTCGCCCAAGCGCTGCAGGAGGGCGAGCTCGCGTGCTCCGGTGAGCGGGGCGAGATCGACCTTCGCCAGCGGATCGGATTCGGAAGCCCCCGGCGAGCCTGCAAGCGGCAGGGCGCGATCCCGGCCGGCGAACTGGGTTCTCCATTGTTCCAGCACCGAGCAGATCCGCGCGTGCGCGTACTGCACGTAATAGACGGGATTTTCCTCGGATTGCGACTTGGCGAGGTCGATGTCGAACACGAACTCGGTGTCGGCCTTGCGCGACACGAGGAAAAACCGCGCGGCGTCGCGGCCGACCTCGTCGATCAGCTCGCGAAGCGTGACGTAGGAGCCGGCGCGCTTGGAGATCTTCATCTCCTCGCCGCCCTTCATCACCGTGACCATCTTGTGCAGCACGTAATCGGGATAGCCGCGGGGGATTCCGCGCTCCCACTTCGAGGAGACGGCCTGCAGCCCGGCTCGGACACGCGTCACCGTGCTGTGGTGGTCGGCCCCCTGGATATTGATCGCTCGGGTGAAGCCGCGCTCCCATTTCGTCAGGTGGTAGGCGATGTCGGGCACGAAGTAGGTGTAATCGCCGTCGGATTTGCGCATCACCCGGTCCTTGTCGTCGCCGTACCCGGTGGTCTTCAGCCACAGCGCCCCGTCCTGCTCGAAGGTCATGCCCGAGTCGATGAGCGCCCGGACCGTCTTGTCAACGCGGCCGTCGCTGTGAAGCGAGGATTCCAGGTAATAGCTGTCGAAGCGCACTCCGAACGCCTGCAGATCGAGATCCTGCTCGCGCCTGAGCTCGGCCACGGCAAAACGCGTCACGGCTTCCAGATCCTCTCCGTCCGGATTGCCCGCCGCGAGGTATTTTTCTGCGATTTCGCGCACGTAGTCCCCGCGATAGCCGTCGGCGGGGAAGTCGGCTCTCGAGCCGAGCTTCTCGCGGATCCGCGCCTGAACGGAGAGCCCGAGATTGCGGATCTGCGCGCCCGCGTCGTTGTAATAGAACTCGCGCGTCACGCGAGCGCCCTGCGATTCGAGCAGGGCGCCGATCGCGTCCCCGAGCGCCGCCTGCCTGCCGTGTCCGACGTGAAGCGGCCCGGTGGGATTGGCCGAAACGAATTCCACCACGACCGGTTGTCCCCGCGTGCGATCGGACCGGCCGTACCGCCCGCCCTCGGCCAGTATGGTCTTCACGACATGCTGCTTGGCGGCGGGGCGCACGCGAAGGTTGATGAAGCCCGAGCCTGCGACTTCGGCGCGCTCGAGCCACTCGGAAGGGGGCAGCGCCGCAACAAGCTCGAGCGCCAGCTCGCGCGGATTGCGTTTCAGAACGCGCGCGAGCTGCATCGCCGCGGGGCAGGAAAAGTCGCCGTGCTGCGACTGCTTGGGCCGTTCCAGGGAAATCAGCGAGCCCGGTTGCTGCGGGGCGACTTTGGCCAGCGCGCGCGTGAGCAACTCGGTGAGGTGGGCTTTGACCTCGGCGGACATTGATATGCGGAGATGCCGCGTATTATACCCGGGGCTTGGTCTTGAAAGGCCGAGCGAGGGTAGAATATTGCGCGCTTTTTCGATTTGGAGTTTTGAGCATGGGCAAAGGCGACAAACGCACCTTCCGCGGCAAGGTCTTCAAGGGTTCGCACGGCAAGTCCCGTCCGCGAAAGCCGAAAAAAGCGGCGAAGAAACCCGCCTGATCTAAAACTCGACCGGGTCGACGTCGAGGTGCCAGCGCACTCCGTGCGTCGGCATCCGGTAAAGCGTCGCGCTCCACTCGCGCAGGAACGCCTGAAGGCGCGGCCGCGAGCGCGATTGCAGCAGCACTTGCGCGCGCTCCATCTCCGCGAGCCGCGCGAGCGACATCGGCGCCGGATCGAACACGGTGAGCGAGGCGCGGCTTTGCGGCGCGCGCTCGACTGCCGACTCGAGGAAATGCAAGGCGCGGGCCATTTCGCCGCTTTCCGCGCGCAGCGCGGCTTCGAACACGTAGGGCGGAAAGCCCGCCTCGCGGCGCTCGGCGAGCAGGCTCCTTGCAAAACCCGTGAAGTCATGATTCGCGAGCGACCGGTACAGAGGATGGTCCGGATAACGCGTCTGGATCAGCACCTCGCCCGGCAGATTCGCGCGGCCGGAGCGTCCCGCGACCTGCTGCAGCTGCGCGAAAGTCCGCTCGCTCGCCCGGTAATCGCTCGAGAACAGACCGCTGTCGGCGTTGAGCACGGCGGCGAGCGTCAATCGCTCGAAGTGGTGGCCCTTGGCGAGGAGCTGCGTACCGACGAGGACATCGGCGTGCGCCGCGCGCTCGAGCAGATCCTCGAGCTTGCCTCGGGCGCGTACCGCGTCGCTATCGACGCGCAGGATGCGGGCCCGCGGAAGTTTTTCTGCGAGCGCGGCTTCCACGCGCTGCGTCCCGCGTCCGAAAGGCTGCAAATCGGGCTCGCCGCATTCGGGACAGGCGCGCGGGATGCCTTCGGCGAGGCCGCAATGATGGCAGCGCAGCCGCTGCTCGGCCAAATGCACGACCATGTGCGCCGAGCAGCGCCTGCAGCCTTTCACCCAGCCGCAGGCCGGGCAGGCGAGCACCGGCGCATAGCCGCGGCGATTGAGGAAGACCAGCGATTGCTCCCCGCGTGCGAGGCACGCGGCGAGCGCCTCAAGGAGCGGAGCGGCAACGCCGTCGCTCGGCGGATGCGCGCGGGTATCGATCAGGCGTACGGCGGGCAGCGCCGCCCGGTCGATGGCGCGGCGCGTGAGCTGGACAAGCTCGTATTTCCCGGAGGTCGCATGATGGAAGGTCTCCAGCGATGGCGTCGCCGAGCACAGCACGACCGGCACGCCGGCCGCCCGGGCCCGCGCGACCGCCAGGTCGCGGGCCGAATAGCGCACGCCTTCTCTTTGCTTGAACGACGCGTCCTGTTCCTCGTCCACCACCACCAGCCCGAGGCGGGGGAGCGGCGTGAACACGGCGAGCCGCGTGCCCAGAACGATATCGGCGCGGCCGCGGTGCGCCTGGAGCCAGCCGCGGGCGCGCTCGAGCTCGGCCATGGCGCTGGTCTGCACGAAGATGCAAGCCCCGGGGAAGCGGCCACGGAAGGCGCGCTCGAGTGCGGGAGTGAGCGCTATCTCGGGCACCAGAACCAAGACCTGCCTGCGGCGCTCGAGGATCTCGGCGATGAGCTGCAGGTAGATCTCGGTCTTCCCGCTGCCGGTGACGCCGAAGAGCAGGCTCGCGCGAAATTTCTCCAACCCGCCGCACAGGGCGTCGACGGCGCGCTGTTGCTCTGAAGTCAACTCGTGAGCTTGGACAAAACGGACGTCGGGCCGCGGCGGATCGATGGAAGCGACCCAACCCGATTCGATCGCGCGCTTCAGGAGACTTCGGGCGCTCCGCGCGAGCGCCTCGAGCTCCGGTTGGGATGCTTGACTGCGCGCAAGCCGTCCAAGCAGCGCGCGCAGGCGTTTGCGCCGCTCCGGCATCAGGGCGAGCGCCTCCCGGCCGGTCGGCGTCAGGACATAGTCGACCGCGCTGCCGGGAATGGCTTTCGCCGTACGCAGCCGCGGGGGCAACGCCGACATCACCACTTCGCCGAGCGGGCGGTGGTAATAGTCGCTGCAGAACTTCGCGAGGGCCAGCCACTCGCGGGAAAGGGGCGGGACATCGCGCAGGATTTTTTCCACCGGGCGCAGTCGGGAATCGGCCACCTCGGATTTGGCCGCGACGTCGACGATCACGCCGACCCGGTGCTTCGTTCCGAACGGAACGAGCACCCGATAGCCGATGTCCGCCCGCGTCGCGTCCTCCGAGCGGTAGTCGAAGAGCTTCGGCAGCGGCACATCGAGAGCGACCCGCAGGATGATCATCTTGCAAGAATCGGCCGGGCCGGCACGCTGCTCAAGTGAATTCTGCGACGATCTCGATAACGTGCTTGGTTGTATGGGGTTTTTTTTGTTTTTCACAGAATTTGTGAGTAAGTATGTGAATAAGGCCTTCACACAACGGTAACTCGCACTTCTGCAAGGAATTTTTCACTGTGCCTAAAATGAGGGCACAGTGAAAAAGGATGAAAATACAGGCGTTTGTGAAACTCTCGAATGAACCCCTCGAAAGTCCGCGCCAGGCGTGGGGTTCCAAGGGGTGTTGTGCATAAGTCATTTCGCTGGGCCGGCCCCGGAAATCCCGCTTTTCAGCCCGACCGATGGAATTTTGGGCTCAATTCGTGCACTGCAGCGACCAGCGCCGCGACGTTTTCGGGCTGCGCGAGCTGCGGAACGCCGTGACCGAGATTGAACACATGGCCGGCCCCGCTTCCATAGGATTCGAGCACCTTCTCGGTTTCGCGCCGCACCGACTCCGGTGAGGCGAGCAGCACCATCGGATCGAGATTGCCTTGCAGGGCGACGCGCGCGCCGACCCGTCGGCGCGCATCGCCGAGATCCGGGCTCCAGTCCAGACCGACGCAGTCGCATCCGGTTGCGGCGATTTGCTCCAGCCAGGGAGCGCCGCCCTTGGTGAAGACTATGACGGGAACGCGCGCACCGCCCTCTCCGCGGTTCAGCTGGGAAAGCACCCTCTCAATGTAAGCAAGGGAAAACTCCCGGTAAGCCGCAGCCGGAAGACTGCCGCCCCAGGTGTCGAAAATCATCGCTATCTGTGCGCCTGCCTCGATCTGCGCATTGAGCAAGGCCGACACCGCTCGGCTGTTTGTTTCGAGCAGGCGGTGCAGCAGGTCCGGGCGCCGATAGAGCATGACTTTCACGGTCCGCCAGTCCTCGCTCGCCCCGCCCTCGACCATGTAGCAGGCAAGCGTGTACGGACTGCCGGCAAAACCGATGAGCGGTACGCGCCCGGCGAGGGCGCGCCGGATCTGGGCGACCGCGTCGCCGACGTAACGCAGATCTTCGGCCGGGTCGGGCGCGGCGAGCTTCGCGATCGAAGCTTCGTCGCGCAGCGGCCGTTCGAAGCGCGGACCCTCCCCATCGGCGAAGTAGAGCCCGAGTCCCATCGCGTCGGGAATGGTGAGAATGTCCGAGAACAGGATCGCCGCGTCCAGCCGAAACCGCTCGAGCGGCTGCAGCGTGACTTCGGTGGCGAGCGAAGGTGTCTTGCACAGAGCGAGGAAGCTGCCCGCGCGGCGGCGCGCATCGTTGTACTCGGGGAGATAGCGCCCCGCCTGGCGCATCAGCCATACCGGCGTGTAAGGCGTGGGCTGCCTCGCCAGAGCGCGAATCAAGGTGTCGTTCTGCAGCGTGTTCATCGGCGCGCCTCAGAGCTTCATGAGGCGCCGGGTGATGAATTCCCATTCGCGCCCGTCCACCGGGGTGATCGAGAGCCGGTTGCCGGGGGCGAGGACGCGCATCGAAGCAAGCCCGCGATGCTCGCGCAACTCGGCGAGGCTGACCAGTCGGGTTTTCTTCACGAACTTCACGTCGACATTGAACCAGCGCGGCGCTTCTCGCTTTGCCGTCTCGTCGAAGTAGGGGCTCTTCGGGTCGAACTGGCTCGCGTCGGGGTAGGGCCCCGAGGCGACTTCGGCGATTCCCGCGATGCCGGGCTCCGGGCAGCTCGAATGGTAGAAGAAGACCTTGTCGCCGACGCGCATCTTCGCGCGCATGAAGTTGCGCGCCTGGTAGTTGCGCACACCCGCCCACGCCGTGGTCTTTTCCGGGGCCGCGGCGAGATCGTCGATGCCGAACTCGTCGGGCTCGGATTTCATCAGCCAGTAGGGCATGATCGGCGATTCCAATTCCAGGCCCACAAATGAAAACGCAGGCCGGTGCCTGCGTTTTCATTTGTCGTTTTTGCGTTTTCGTTTATTCGGGCGTCCCCCGTCAATGCCGCTAGAGCCGATTCCTGAACCTTTCGGTTCAAGGTGGTCGCTTTCCGGTCACATCAGGTACATCCGACTAGGGACGCGCGCAACAGTGACGCTTGAGTCCGCAACCAGATCCAATCTGTTGGTTCAAGAATTTTCCGGGTCTTGGCGCACACCGCAGGGGACAATTCCACGGGCGAGGCTCGAAGCTCTTGACGGCCCTCGCTCCTACGGAGCGAGAGCCTGATCGAGCGTCGCTTCCATTGCGGCCATTCTACGCCTCAAGCCTTCGATGTCAAAGCCGCTCGCGTTGTTTCTCGAGCTCAGCAACTCGTGAGCGATGTTGAGCGCAGCCATCACGGCGATGCGCTCGGCGCTCGTTACCCGGCCCGCGCTCTTTATCTCGGTCATTTTTTTGTCGAGAAGGGCTACCGCGGAGAGCAGAGCCTCGCGCTCCTCCTCGGAGCACGCGACCCTGTAGCTTCGTCCCATGATGGTGACATCAAGGGTCTTGGGTTTCGGGCTCATCCGCTAGGGGCTATTCGGGGATTTGCTTGAGCAGGTTCTCGAGGCGGCTGCGCGCGCCGTCGATTTTCTCGGAAAGCTGCCTCTTGTCACCCTGCAACGCCGCCAGCTGCTGGCGCAGACCCCGATTTTCGTCGCGCAGTCGCTGACACAGCTGCGCGGCTTGGCGGATCTTTTCTTCGAGGACGGCCAGTTGCGTGTCCATCGGCACACTATAGTTTGGAAAATCCTGCTAAGTCAAGGTGTAAGGGATCGTTTTCAATGTAGATTCCAAC
>DASPXL010000417.1:0-3328 GCA_035637375.1 Burkholderiales bacterium | reverse complement strand
TCGAGCAGCTCGCCCGCCCGGAGATCGCGCTTCGCGGTCGCGACTGCATCCGCCCGAAAGCCGGTGGCGCAACCAGTGGGTTCCCTCCTCAGGCCGACCGAAGCCACCGAGATCCCCGCTTCCAGACCGATCAGGTGCCAGCGCTTGTACATGCAGGCGTAGCGGCCGGAAGGATCGGTGTGCACGCCGTATTCCATGAAGCAGCGGCGAATATAGTCCGACTCCCCCTCGAACACCACCCATACTCCGAAGCGGATGTCGTGGGGAACCGCCTGTCCGTCGCGCTCGAGCGATGAGACCACCTCGACCTGGCCCTTGTGGTGCAGGCACCCTCCCTCCGCTTTGGGCCGCATGGTCTGCGGTAACGCGTCGATCGAGGCCGACGGGTAGCTCAGGCCTCCGGGCGCGGGGGTGAGGCCGGTCGCGTTGCACACCGCGGTGCACTCGATCGCCGGCTTCGATCCGTCGAGAAAGGAGTTGAACATTTTCGCGTTGAGGCCGCCGACGCGCGCCTGCTCCGGCGTGAGGCCGTAGTACTGCCACACGGTTTCCGGCGTGGATTGGGCGTAATGCGGAAGCCATTTGTGACCGCGGCCCGCGGCCACGACGGGAAATCCTGCCGCGCGCGCCCAGTCGACGAGATCGCAGATGATCGCCGGCTGGTCGCCATAGGCGAGGCTGTACACCACTGCGGCCTCCCGCGCCTTTTTTGCAAGCAGCGGGCCGCAGAAGGCATCCGCCTCCACCGTGACCATGACCACGTGTTTGCCGTTGCGGAACGCGGCGAGCGCGTGCGCGACGGCGGCGAGCGGGTTACCCGTCGCTTCGATCACGATCTCGATTGCGGGATGGGCTACGAGCGCCTGCCAGTCGTCCGAAACATGCGTGCGCCGCTCCTTGAGGGCCCTATCGAGCGACGCCGCGCCATAGCTGTCGGGCTTCCACCCGACGCGTTCGAGATTGGCGCGGGCGTTGGCGGGCGAGAGATCTGCGATCCCGGCCAGATGCACCCCGGGGGTCTTCTGCACCTGCGCGAGGTACATCGCGGCGAACTTGCCCGCGCCGATCACGCCAATCCGCAGCGGCTTGCCCCGCGCCTCCCGTTCACAGAGTTTGGAATGAAGGTTCATACGGGTTCCCGCGCTACGCAGCGAGCAGAGGCTTGAGCGCCTCCTCCGGCGTGCCGTCCTTCCAGGGCAGCGGCACGTCGTAATCCTTCAGGAGGCAATCGTCCGGCAAACACTTTATCGGGGTGAAATCACGGTGGGCGATGTATTCGGGGCGCTTGAAGCGGCGGATGTGGTTCGATACCGCGCACAGGCTCAAATAGACGCTCACCCGGTTCCACGGGGAAAGATTGGAAGTGGAGGCGTGCACCAGGCACGAATGAAACAGGATCATCGAGCCCGGCGGACCCTTGGGAGCGACGATGCCGCCGCGCTGCACCAGCTTCGCGATCGTGTCGTTGTCTATCGTCCACAGGGGATAGCTGGTCGTCGAGGTATCGTGCTCGGCGTCGATCACTCCGAGCCTGTGGCTGCCCGGGATGAGCATGAGCGGCCCGTTGAACTCGTTGACCTCGTCCAGGAAAATCGCGATGTTCATCGCGCGCGCCTCGGGCATCAGGTCGTCGTTCTTCCAGGTGCCGTAGTCCTGGTGCCATTGCCAGAGGTCGCCGTCGAAGGCCATCTTGCCGTTGATCTTGAACTGGTGCATGTACACGTCTTCGCCGAACAGCTGCACCACCGGCCCGACCATGCGCGGGTGACGCGCGAGCTTCGCGAAGGGGTAGCTGTACATGTGGGCCGCGAAGTTCGTGCGCACCGCGTCGCCGCTTTTCTCGCGAATGTTTTCGGGGCGCTGCTGGGCGTAAAGACGCGGCACTTCCTCGACAAGCACCCCGGTTTCCTGCCGTGTAAACCGACCGGGAAAGAACAGGTATCCGTCCTGCTCGAAGCGCCGAATCTGCTCCTTACCGAGTTTCACTTAAGGGGTCCCCTGAGCGAAGTCTTAATCCGTGCCGACTAATTCACATTATAGGGCACTTACCACCAGAAATAGACACCGGAATGGTGCTGGCATCGGTATTGCTTTAGGTGGCATCAGGCTCTTTTGGAACCATGGATTTTGGAGCTTGGTGCGCAGGAAACGGCAATTAGCGGTCACCGTGTCGCTGCCACGAACTCTGCGCCTTTGCGGTCTGAACATTGCTTTCGAGTCGGGAGGATTTATGTTGAATCTTTTTCAAAGATACGTTGTGGTTTCGATTGCAGCCTCTCTTCTCGGCTGCGCGGCGGTGCCCGTGTCATCGTCCGACGCTGACAGGAGACTTTCGGATGCGCTTGATCAGGCGCTGCCCGCGCTCGTGTCATCGGGAGACTATAGGTCCGCGAGCAAGCTCTCCTTTCAACTGGCGACCGCGCGCAGCCGGATGAATGAGACTGCGGCAGCCTGCTCTGCGCTGTCTCAGTCCCTTGCGCAATACCGCACGGCGCTCTCCAAAGAAACCGGCGAGCCGGTATACGCGGCCCCGTCGAACGGTGGAACCCAGGGCGACGGCATGCAGGAGATCCGTTCCAGGTTCGGGTGCACTGTCGCTCAGCTCGGCTAACGCGCTACCCGGCAGGCGCGCGCTCGCAATCGGGCGCGCGCCTGCTCTGTTTTATGACCTTGGCAGTCGAGAGGCACCGGACCGCCAAGATCGCAGTCTCCTCCCCTTCGCCTATCTCACATCCGGCTTCATGAGCGCTTTGCGGGTTCGCCGCCAGCAACTCAAGTCCGCAGCCAACCTCGGGCTCAAGCACAGCGATCATCGATTTACGCAGCTTGCTCGTACGCGGCCCCTACGCTGATTCCGTTGGAGATGACAGGGTAGTGATTTTTCCGTGGTCCCACGCGAAAATTTCATCTGTCCCAGGACAGTTCGCCATCGGCAGTCTCCCGCTGTGACCTTTTTGGCAGTTACGCTGTCGTCATGAACACTAAATTCATGGTCTTGCCGTATTTGTACCGATTACCTTACACCAATTGTCGGCCATGCCCGCTAGGACTCGATCCTCTGCGTAGTTAGATTTGAGACGGCGGTTGGCATGGACGCACCCGAGGCAGGGCGCCTGCTCTCGTGTTCCGACGCGGACGGCTTCAATCCCATCCCCGTCAGCAAAGGGGAATCCGCGATGCACCTTCGTTTCGGATTCGCGCTTTCCGGGATTCTTTGCTTTTACAGGGTGGCCGTGCACGACCGGGATGATTTCCGACCGCGTCTCCGCCGAGAAACGCGTACAACTGGAGGAAGAATGAAAAAGGCGATCTTCAGTACGATCCTCAA
>DASPXL010000416.1:0-4493 GCA_035637375.1 Burkholderiales bacterium | reverse complement strand
TAAGCAGATCGACGGCACCTACAAGGTCACGTTCTGACGTAGCCGATAAAAGGAACGCAGGGCCCGCGTCGAGCGCGGGCCCCGTCGAGCGAACGCCGAAACGGCGGCTAGTCGTGCGCCCCCTTGCGACGCCATGAGTTCCGTGCTCGCTTCCGCCGCGATCGAGTTCCTGCGCCAGCACGCGCCATTCAACGATATGGACGCGGGTTCGCTCGCGCTGATCGCAGCGCGCGCCCGCCTCTCCTACCATCCGGCCGGCACACTGATTGTCGGCCCGGGCTCCGGGCCCGCGGGCGTGCTGTACCTGCTCCAGCGCGGCACGGTGCGGGCGCGCTTCACTTCGGGGCCGGCGCTGTTTGACGAGCTGGTGTTTGCGCCCGGCGAGCCTTTTCCGATCAGCGCGGTGGTCGGCCGGCGGGCGACGACGGCGGAATACCGCGCTACCGAAGACGCCTTCACCTACGAGATCGAGGGTTCCACGGTGGAGGAGTTGATGCTGCGCTCGCCCGTGTTCCGGCGCTACTGCACGGCTCAGGTCGAATCCCTCCTGCAGCAGGCATACCGGCGCATGAGGGAGAGCTACGACGAGGAGGGAGAGCACGAGCGCGCGATGCTCACGCCGCTCGCCGAAATCCTGCGTCTCGCGCCCGTGACCTGCGCGCCGGGGACGCCGCTTAAAGAAGCACTCGAGCTGATGCAGCGATTCCAGGTCGGCTCGGTGGTGGTCGCGAGCGAGCAAGCCGCACCGCTCGGCATCTTCACCGAGCGCGACCTGCTCAGGCACAGCGCAGAAGGGCGGGCCGACCCGGCGGCGCCGATCGAGCGCTTTATGACCCGCGATCCGCTCGGCCTGCCCGCAACGGCGAGCGTTCACGAAGCGGCGCTGCTGATGGCCCGGCGCGGCATCCGGCACCTCCTGGTGCTCGACGCGGGCCGTGTCAAGGGCGTGGTATCGGAACGGTCGCTCTTCGCCCATGAGCGCTTGTCGATGCGGGCGGCGAGCCACGCCATCGAGCTCGCGCGCGATGTCGACGGCCTGAAGGAGGCCGCGGCCGCGATCCGGCGCTTTGCGGCGAGCATGCTCGCGCAAGGGCTGGGCGCCGAGCCGCTCACGCAGATCATTTCCGCGCTCAACGACCGCCTGAGCGAGAGCATCGTCGCGCTCGAAGCCGCAAAGCATGATCTCGCCGGCCTGCGCTGGTGCTGGCTTGCCCTGGGCAGCGAGGGCCGCGGCGAGCAGACTATCGCCACCGACCAGGACAACGCGATCGTCTTCGAGGCAGAGGGCGACGCGGCGCAGGCGCGGCTGCTCGGCTTCGCGCGCGCGATCAATGCGACGCTCGACGCGTGCGGATTTCCGCTGTGCAAAGGCGGGATCATGGCGGGCAACCCGCAGAACTGCCTCTCTTCGGAACAATGGCGCACCCGCTTCGCCTCCTGGCTGCGTGCACCGACGCCGCCGGCGCTGCTCGACGCGAGCATCTTTTTCGATTTCCGGCCCCTCGCGGGCGAGGCCGACCTGGCGGCGGATCTGCGCGCGTGGATCGCTCGCGCTATTCCCGGCAACGAAACGTTTCTGCATCTCATGGCCGAGAACGCGCTCGCTAGCGGCCCTCCGATCGGTTTTTTCGGCAATCTCGAATCGGGAGTGGACGCCGGCGGTATCGATCTGAAAACCCAGGGCACCCGGGTGTTTGTGGATGTCGCACGGGTGTACGCTCTCGCCACCGGCACGACCACCACGCACACGGCGACGCGCCTGCGCGAGGCCGGCCGCGTGCTCGGCGTTCCGGGAGACGAGGTCGAATCGAGCGTGGCGGCGTTCTTTTACTTGCTGCATGTACGGCTGCGCCGCCAGCGGGCGGGTGCAGCGGCCGTCGCAGAGGTGAACCTCGTTGACCCCGCCGCGCTCAACTCGCTCGAGCGGCGCGTGCTCAAGGAATCCTTGCTTCAGGCACGGCGCCTGCAGCGCCGACTCGCGCTCGACTACCAGTTGTGAGCGGCTGGCTCGCGCGCCTGTTTGGCCGGAGCGCCGCGCTCACGCCCGAGCAACGGCACCGGCTGGATGCCTGGCACGCGTTGCCGGATCCCGTGGACGCGCCCGCGGCCGAGTCGCGCTGGGTCGTGATCGACGTGGAGTCGAGCGGGCTTGATCCCCGGCGCGACGCGCTGATCGCCGTCGGCGCGGTCGCTGTCGCCGCGCGGCGCATCATGCTCGGCCAGAGCTACTACCGCGTGCTGCGCCAGGAGGCGCCGAGCGGCACAGACAACATTCTGGTGCATCGCATCGGCGCCGCCGAGCAACTCGAAGGCGCGGACCCGCGCGAAGCTCTGATCGGCCTGCTGGAATTCGCCGGCAAGGCGCCGTGCGTCGGCTATAACTCGCCGTTTGATGCCGCCATGCTCGAGCGCGCGGCGCGAATCTGGTTGGGCGAGCGCCTGCGCTTCACGTGGCTCGACCTTGCGTGGCTTGCCCGCTCAGTCGCCCCGGAGATCGCCGGCACGAGGCAGCCGCTCGACGCTTGGCTCCAGGTCTTCGGTATCGCGTCGGCGGCTCGCCATCATGCGCTCGCGGACGCCCTGGCGACGGCGCAGTTGCTGCTGGTGCTGGAACGCAAGGCCGCGAAGCAAGGTATCCGCACTGTCTCGGCGCTGCGCGAAGCGGCGGCGGGCGAGCGCTGGCTCAGTCACGGCACGCACTGAGCCAGCGCCTACCGCGGCGCGGCCGCCCCGGTTTCCGATCGGTGTCACTCGCAACGAAGATCGCACCCCCAGAAACGCAAGGCCCGCGTACAGCGGGCCCTGTCCCTAGCGAACGTCGAAACCGCGGCTAGTCGTGCACTGCCCCCTTGACCCAAGCGAGCTCGCCCCTGGGAACGCGGATCGAATCGACGAATTCCTGCATCTCCTTGGACGGCGCCTGCGTCATCAGGCTCACCACCCAGGTCACCAGGAACGCGAGCGGCAGGCCGAACAAGGCGCTCGAGATGTTGCGGATGCCGAACCACTCCGCCATGCCGAAATAGCGCGTGCCGACGAGGTAATACGCGCACACCCCGAAGCCGATGACCATGCCGGCGATCGCGCCTGCGGCCGTGGTGCGTTTCCACCAGATGCCGAGCACGAGCGGCGCGAACAGCCCTGCCGCCGCCAATGAGAACGCCCAGGCGACCATCTGAATGATGCCTGCCGGGCGCGTGCCGGCGACCGCCGCCGCGACGATAGCAACGCCGACCAACAGCACGCGCGCCACCACAAGGCGCCGCACCGTGGACGCATGCGGATCGATCATCTTGTAGTAGACGTCGTGGCTCAGCGCGTTGGCGATGGCGAGCAGCAGCCCGTCGGCGGTCGACAGCGCCGCCGCGAGACCACCTGCCGCGACCAGGCCGGAGATCACATAGGGCAGGCCGGCGATTTCCGGCATCGACAAGACGATGATGTCCTGATTGATGATGAATTCGCTCAACTGAAGGATGCCGTCCCCGTTTGCGTCCTTGATCGTGAGCAAGCCCCCGACCTGGGACCAATTCTGCACCCAGGCCGGAAGCGAACTGATTTGATGCCCGATCACGTTCGTATAGACCTCGAGCTTGGCGAATGCTGCGTACGCCGGCGCCGTAAAGTAGAGCAGGAAGATGAAGAAGATGCTCCAGCCCACCGAGGTGCGTGCGTCCTTGACGTTCGGCGTCGTGAAGTAGCGCATCAGGATGTGCGGCAGCGACGCCGTGCCAATCATCAGGGTGAGCGTCAGCGCCCAGAAATTGTTGAACTCGACCCAGCTGAACTGGCCCTTGGCGTCGACGTAGGCCGCAGCGTGCGGCTTGAGGATGCCGAGCTTCTGCTCAAGCTGGCCGATCTGCTCAAGCACCTGCCCGTAGGCGAGTTCCGGAATCGGATTCCCGAAAAGCTTCGTGGAGAGCCAGACCACCGGGATCAGGTAGGCGATGATCAGGATGATGTACTGCGCGACCTGCGTCCAGGTCACCGCCCGCATGCCGCCGAGCATCGAGCACACCAGGATGCCGAGCAGGCCGACGAAGATCGCGATCTCGAATGGGATGTCGAGGAAGCGCGAGGTGATGATGCCGATGCCGAAGCACTGTGCAACGATGTAGGTGAAGGACGCGCAGAACAGCACCACGACGCCGCACATGCGCGCGGTGTTTCCTTCATAGCGCACGCCGAGGAAGTCGGGCACCGTGAACTGGCCGAACTTGCGCAGGTAGGGCGCGAGCAGCACGCCGACCAGCACGTAGCCGCCGGTCCAGCCGAGCACGTAGCCGAGGCCGCCGTAGCCGGCCAGGTACAGGCCGCCGGCCATCGAGATGAACGAGGCCGCGCTCATCCAGTCGGCGCCGGTCGCCATGCCGTTGAAGAACGGCGGCACGACGCGCCCCGCCACATAGTACTCCGAGATTTCGGAGGTGCGGGAGATCACGCCGATGTAGGCGTACACGCCGATGGTCAGGAACACGAAGCAGTAGCCGATG
>DASPXL010000415.1:0-5093 GCA_035637375.1 Burkholderiales bacterium | reverse complement strand
GCGCTCGCCCAATCCCCGGCCGAGCGGCCCCTCACGCCTCCTCCCGCGCCGGAGCGCCAGGCGCCTGCGGTCGAGCGCAACCTCAAAGTCTTCGACGTGCTCGACTTCGACGTCTTCAGCAACCAGAAGTGGGACCGGCTGCACGAAAGCCACGCGAAAGACATCGTCGTCACCTGGCCCGACGGCCACGAGACCAAGGGTATCGACAAGCACATCGAGGACCTGAAGGCGCTCTTCGTCTTCGCCCCCGACATCACCATCAAGGTTCACCCGATCCGCTTCGGCTCGGGCACGTGGACCGCGGTGACGGGCGTGATGACCGGCACCTTCACCCGCCCCATGCCCGCCGGGGAAGGCAAGACCATCGCTCCCACGGGAAAGCGCTTCGCGATCGGCATGGCCACCATCGGGCACTGGAAAGGCGCAACGATGGACCACGAGTGGCTGTTCTGGGACAACCAGGACTTCATGAAGCAGATCGGCTTGGCCAACTGAACCGCAGGCGAGGCCTCGCCGTGCTCCGGCGGGGCCGCCCGTTCTATCGCGAGCAGGCTACGCCCCGGAGACGTCGAAACCCGCTCCCGGAGAACCGGCGCCCCTTGAATTCCTGCGGGTGGTTAACCGAACGATTCGATTGTCCGCCGCTGCATATTCCAGATCGCTTCCATGCTCAGTCGGCCTTCATGCCCGATTTCCTTATCACTTCGGCCATCCGCGCCACGTCGGCCCGGACGATCTGGGTGAACTGCTCGGTCGGAATCCCGTAAATCTCGAACCCGAGGGCTGCAAGCCGGTCGATGACCTCCGGCGCCCGAAGCGCTTTGACCGCCTCTTCGCTCAGCCGCGCAACGATCTCGCGCGGCGTGCCGGACGGAGCGAACAACCCCGCCCATGTCGCAAAGCGCAGGGGAATGCCTTGTTCTTTGAGCGTCGGCACATTCGGCAGCGAAGCCAGGCGGCGGTCGCTGGCGACTCCCAATCCCCGCAATCTGCCGTCCTTGATATAGGCCGCGACGATCGGCACGCCCGCAAACGCGATCGGGATCTGTCCGGCAACCACATCCATCGCCGCCTGCGGCGCGCCCCTGTACGGGACATGGGTGAACTTGGTCCCGGTCAGAGTCATGAACATTTCCATGATGAGTTGCTGCGCGCTCCCGTTTCCCCCCGTCGAGTAATTGATTTTCGCCGGCTCGGCCTTCGCCATCTCGATCAGTTGATCGACCGAGGTGGCCCGAACGGAAGGATGCGCGATCAGTGCGAACGGGATCCCGGCCAATTGCGCGATGGGCACAAAATCGCGGATGGGATCGAACGGCGCCTTGGCCTCGAAGTTCGGCAAGACCGCCATGACGCCGTCGGTTGCCGCGAGGAGCGTATAGCCGTCCGCCGGAGAGCGGGCGACGCGCTCCGTTCCTATCGCTCCCGCCGCGCCCGGCTGGGCCTCGATGACAAACGGCTGCCCCATTGCCGCGGACAGCTTCGGCGCGACGAAGCGCATCACGACCTCGACCGAGTTTCCCGGGCCGAATGGCATGACGATGCGCACCGGCTTGGTGGGATAGGCGTTCGCCGGAGGCGACGATGGAGCTTGCGCCGGCGCCTGGGCCGAAGCCAGCCACCCGATCAGGACGCAGGCGGCGAATAAGGTGCAAGACCTCCGATGCATGGTGAGTCTTTGAGCGAGCGTAGCGGGACGGTTGAGCGAGCGCATGGGTTCCTCCTGTGATGAATCGCGCCTAGGCCTTGGCGGTGACGACGTTGATCTCTTCGGGAAACGCGACGCCGTCGCCCTCACGATACGCAGAGAGCTCGCGCGCGACGTCGCGCCCCAGCGTCGTGCGGGCCGCGTCGCTCATCGCTCTCAATTCGGCCGCCACCGGCGTTCCGGCGAGATGGCCGGGCACAAAGCGTTCCAGCGACGGCAAGCGCGCGGTCATCCTTTGCACGCGCAGCGTCACGTCCTGAAAACCGCCGGCGACGGCGAAATCGAAGAGTTCTTTTTCATCCGGCACATTACGCGATGCGCAAAAGCGGGAGGCGACTTCCACGCCGATGTGCTGCCTCAACGCCTTCCCCACTGCGGAGTTGTAGACGCCGGTCGTTCGCCAGACGCTTAGCGCCACCCGTCCGCCGGGGACGAGCACGCGATGCATTTCGCGCATGGCGGCTATCTTGTCCGGGAAAAACTGCAGTCCCTGCTGACAAAGCGCCACGTCAAAGCTTCTGTCCGGCAGTCCGGTGTCGAGTGCGCTCCGCTCGATCCACGCAACCGCCGCCCCGGGCGGCGCCGGCAGCGAGCGCGCCACGGCGAGCATGCCCGCGTTCAGGTCCAGACCGGTGACGCGGCCCGATGCGCCGACCCGTTCCGCAGCGACTCTGGCGACCGCGCCCGTGCCACAGGCGAGATCGAGCACGCGCTCGCCCGCCCGCACGCCCGCGAGGTCAACCAGGCTCGGCGCCCACGGCCCGAGGATGTATCGGGCGACATAACGCTCATAGAGCTCGGCCGCGTCGCCCTCGAGCTGCCATTGCTCGTCTTTGCTCATTGCGGCCTCCAGCCCATCTTCTTCGAGATATTCGACGCGGCCGCCTTGACGGCGGCGATTTGCGCCGGCGATGGCGTAGCGGCGATGTGCTGCACCGACCCGGCGATGGCGATGCCGCCGGCGTAGTCGCCGCGGTGATCGAAAATCGGCGCGGCGAGCCCGTTGACTCCGGTCAGGACCTCGTTCGGAGCCGTGGCCCAGCCGCGCTTTCGCACCGCGGCGACGGCGCGTTCCAGCGCGCCCCGGGAACAGATAGTTTGCGGCGTCCATGCCTTCAACGGTCCCGCTACCAGACAGCGCTCGAGGAGTCCTTCGGGACCGAACGCCAAAGCCACCTTGCCGTGCGCGCTGGCGTGCAGATCGAGCAGCGTCCCGGGCCGCGTACCGAACTCCACGATCGCGTGGCCGTGAAAGAGCTCCAGGATGACGACTCGGTCCCCGGCGAGGCCCGACAAGGCAACCGCCTGTCCGGTCTCATCCCGCAGGCGTGCCATGTCCTCGCGCGCCGCAGGGAGAACGCCGAATCGCTCGCGCAAGCGCTCGCCCAGCGCGAACAGCTTGATTCCCGCCTCGTAGCGCCGCGTCGCGCGATCCTGGCGGACGAAGCCGTGGCGGACGAGCGTCTGAACGTGCCGGTACGCCTTGGTCTTGGACGTTCCGAAGGCGCGCGCCAGGTCGGAAACGCCGATCGGCTCACGCAACGCCACCAGATGCTCGAGCAGACGCAGCGACAAGTCGACCGTCTCGGTCGCCGCCGGCGCCGGTGCACGGTCGCGGGCGGGACGCCGCGCGCCCGAAGCGCGCGCACCCGGGTGGATGCTGTGAGCAGTGAGCTGTTTCATCATATGAAACAATATTTCAAATACTGTACCAAGAATGGCCGGCCGATGTCAACACCCGACGACCGGGAAGATATTTGGCATATCATTCCGGCTCGCAGCGAAGCGCTTATCGAAAAGGGGTTGATATGTTCATCCTGTCGGTCGATCTTCGCATCAAGCCCGAGAACGTCGAGAGCTTCATCGCCAAGGCGCTGGAGAACGCGGCCCATTCGCGCAAGGAACCGGGCTGCCGGCGGTTCGACGTGCTCGTGGACCCGAAGGACCGGACCGCGGCCATGCTCTACGAGGTGTACCTGGACGAGAAGGCGTTCGACGCGCACCAGCAGACTCCGCACTTCAAGAAATATGTCGCCGAGGCCGTGCCCCTGCTCGCCTCGCGCGAGCGCCACGTCTGGAAGCGCGCCGCGCCATGAAAGTCCTTCTCGCCGCCGCCCTCCTCGCCTGGCTGCCCGGCGCCGTCCTCGCCCAATCCGGCGGCCCGCGCACCCTGCCCGAGCTCAAAGCGGAGATCCAGGACCGCGCCGACCGCAAGGTCTATCCGGTATCCCAGCTCGACGCGGCCGAGGTGCGCGAGGCGCTCGCGATACTCAAGAGCCTCGACCGCGACGAGTGGGCCGGGGCGTGGAGCGCGATCGGCGACCGCCGCCTCGCGCAAGGCAAAGCCGCCGAGGCCTCGAACCACGCAGGCGCCTCCAGGCACTACAAGTACGCTTTCGAGTACTACCTCTTCGCGCGCTTTCCGCTGGAGAACTCGCCGGGAAAGGCGAAAGCCTACGCAAAGGCGCTGGAGGCCTTCGCCGCCTACGCGAAGCTGCAGAATCCGCCGATCGAGACCGTGCGCATTCCCTTCGAAGGAAAAGAGATCGTCGGCTACTTGCGGCTGCCGGCGAACGTGCGGCCCGCGCCGCTCGTCGTCACGATCGGGGGGCTGGATGGCCGCAAGGAGAACGCGTCATTCCGCAACGACGCGTATCTCGCGCACGGCGTCGGCTATTTTTCCTTCGACATGCCGGGCACCGGGCAATCGACGATACGGCAGGTAGTGCCGGGCGCCGAGCGCGAATTCACGCGCGTGCTCGACTACATCGCGACGCGCCCCGAGCTCGACGCGAAGCGCGTCGTCGTCTACGGCGGCTCCTGGGGCGGGCACTGGGCGGCGCGCCTCGCTTACACCGAGCGCGAGCGCATCCGCGGCGCGGTCGTGCAAGGCGGGCCGGTGCACGAGTACTTCCAGCCGGAATGGCAGAAAAAAGCCATCGGCACGCGCGAGTACCTCTTCGAGCTGTTCGAGGCGCGCGCCGCCATCTACGGCGCGAAGACCCTCGACGAATTCCTTGCCTACGGCCCGAAGATGTCTTTGAAGACCGCCGGCTGGCTCGACAAGCCCTCCGCCCCGATGCTCGTCGTCAACGGCATGCGCGACACCCAGGTCCCCGTCGAGGATCTATTTTTGCTGATGCGCTCCGGCTCGCCGAAGGAAGTCTGGATCAACCCCCAGGGCGGGCACATGGGGAGGAATGTTGCGCTATCGGATCAGAAGATTTTTGAGACCGTGACGTTGCCGTGGGTGGTGAGGATGGTTAAGTGATGTGCGCACCCCGACATACTAACGTATCACGCTAAATCTTTAGGGATTTGAGTACTTGATTTCGCCGTTCCTCAAGTTCTTGCCGTCTCTTGATCGCTTCTCGTTGTGCCGCCT
>DASPXL010000414.1:0-2142 GCA_035637375.1 Burkholderiales bacterium | reverse complement strand
TCCAAGCCGACCGCGGGCCCGTGGGAGCTTGTGGCGAAATCGCCACATCGGTCCACATCTGCGGGCTCAGGAACGGAGCCGCGATGGGGCGGTTTCCAGCTCGTGTAGCGCGTAAGACTGGTCGAAAGTTAGTGCGCACGTCTGCGCATGCAGGCCCTCAGGTGACATGCGGTTCGGGAGTGCCGTTCGTGTGGTGCGAGCGGTGACGGAGGTGGGGCGGCCCCGGCCGCGTCTGCTCGCCGGCGGCAGGCGAATCGGTACGACACTCAGAGCAAAAGCTGGCTGCGCGCTTCGGACTGCTTATTGGGTATCGCGGCGGACGAGCAGGAGGGCGGCTATCGCGATCACCTGCGCGGTGTAGCCGCAGAAGAGGGCGAGCCCGGGGACTGACGTTCACCTCCAGCGCCACGGGAGACATCCAGGGCGCACGCCGGCAGGAAGCGGAGCGAGCGCTCCGCTTATGATAGGTTCGTGCGATGACGGCTCGAGCGAAGGCACCCGCGCGGCCGCTGCGCCGGGACGCGCAGGCAAACCGCGACCGGATCGTGTCTGCCACCCGCGCCGCCTTCGCCGCTGAAGGGGTTGAGGTGCCGGTCGAGGAGATCGCCCGACGCGCGGAGGTCGGGATGGGCACGCTCTACCGGCACTTCCCGGCCAAGGAGGATCTGATCGACGCCGTGCTCGAAGACGCGTTCGCGGCGTTCATCGGCGCGGCCGAGCAGGCGCTGGCCGAGCAGGATGCGTGGGCGGGCTTCCGGGGCTTCCTCGAGCGGGTATTCGCGTTGCACGCCGAGAACCGCGGGCTCAAGGACATCATCGCTATGCGTGCGCACGGGCGCGCGCGCGCGGAGGCGATGCGGACGCGGATGCGACCGTTACTTCGCCGGCTGACCGAGCGGGCGCAGGAGCAGGGAGCGCTGCGCGCGGACTTCACGGCCGAGGACATGCCGGTCGTGTTCTGGGCGGGCGGCCGCGTGATCGAGGCGACGGCGGCTGTTGCGCCCGAGTTCTGGCGCCGCCACCTAGGGTTGCTGCTCGACGGTCTGCGTGCGGAGGCGGCGACGCCGCTGCCGCACCCGCCGCTCACGCGCGCGCAGTTGAATCGCGCGACCGGACGGCGGTCGGGTTGAGCGCGGCGCAGGCCGACGGGCGGCTGACCGGACGCGCGCTGTGGACGGTGTTCGGGGCGCTGATGCTAGGCATGTTTCTGGCTGCGCTCGACCAGACGATTGTCTCGACCGCGTTGCCCACGATCGTCGGCGACCTCGGCGGCCTCAGCCACCTCTCCTGGGTGGTGACCTCGTACCTGCTCGCCGCCACCGTCTCGACCCCCATCTACGGGAAGCTCGGCGACATGTACGGGCGCAAGCCCGTGTTCCAGGCGGCGATCCTGATCTTCCTGGCCGGTTCAATGCTCGCAGGGCTCAGCCAGACGATGGACCAGCTGATCGGCTTCCGCGCGCTGCAGGGGATCGGCGCCGGCGGTCTGATGGTCGGCGCGCAGGCAATCATCGCCGACATCGTCCCGCCCCGGGAACGGGGTCGCTACATGGGCCTGATCGGCTCGGTGTTCGCCGTCGCCTCGGTTGCGGGGCCGCTGCTCGGCGGCTTCCTCGTCGACAACCTCTCCTGGCGCTGGGTCTTCTACGTGAACATGCCGGTCGGCGCGCTGGCCGTCGCGATCGTCGCGCTGCGCTTGCACCTGCATACGCCGCCGACGCGCCACCGGATCGACTACCTCGGTGCCGGGCTTCTCACCGGTGGTGTCGGCTCGCTGGTGCTGCTCACCACCTGGGGCGGCAACCAGTACGCCTGGGGCTCGGCCACGATCGTGGGGCTGGCGATCGCGGGTGTCGCACTGCTCGCGCTCTTCGTCTGGCAGGAGCGCCGCGCCGCCGAGCCGCTGCTGCCGCTGACCCTGTTCCGCTCGAGTGTCTTCGACGTCGCGAATGCGATGGGTTTCACGATCGGGATGGCGATGTTCGGAGCGATCGTCTTCATCCCGCTCTACCTGCAGCTCGTCTACGGCGCCAGCCCCACCAGCTCGGGGCTGCGTTTGCTGCCGCTGATGGCGGGGCTGCTCGTCGCCGCGATCGCCTCGGGCCGCGCGATCAGCCGCATCGGCCGCTACAAGATCTTCCC
>DASPXL010000413.1:0-4656 GCA_035637375.1 Burkholderiales bacterium | reverse complement strand
GCCGAGTTGCGCGATGCCCCGTTCAATCACCCCGACTGGGCGTGGGAGCCCAAGCTCGACGGCTATCGCGTGCTCGTCTTCATCGAGGGGAAGGAAGTGAAGCTGCGCTCGCGGCGCGGGCTGGATTTCGCGAGCTCGTTTCCGAAGCTCGTCGCCGAGCTCGCGCAGCAGGCGGTGAAGGGGATGGTGCTCGACGGCGAGATCGCGGCCTTCGACGCGAGCGGCAAGCCTTCTTTTGCCGCGCTCCAGGAGCGCGTACAGCTGAAGACCGAGCGCGAGATCGCGGCGGCCGACCGCACCGCGCCCGTGGTCCTGTACTGCTTCGACCTCCTGCACTTCGCCGGCCTCGATCTGCGAGCGGCGCCCTACAGCGACCGTCGGCGCTGGCTCGCGCAATGTCTCTTGCCCTCTCCTCACGTGCAGCTCGTGCACGCGGCCGAGGACGGCGAGGCGTTGTATGCGGCGGCGCTCGCGAGCGGCTTCGAAGGCGCCATCGCCAAGCGCAAGGACGGCAAATACGAGGCGGGCAAGCGCTCGGGCCTGTGGCTCAAGATCAAGTCCACGCAGAGCGGCGAATTCGTCGTCGGCGGCTACACCAGGGGCAAGGGCTCGCGCGAGCCTCTCGGGGCGCTCCTTCTCGGCCACTGGAGCGGCGGGGAACTTCACTATGCCGGACACGTGGGGTCCGGGTTCGACGAGCGCACGCTCGCGGAGGTGAAGGCGCGATGCGAGGCCCTCAAGACCGATGCCTGCCCTTTCGCCGAGACGCCCGAGCTTCACAGCCCGACGAGCTGGGTCAGGCCCGAGCTCGTCGCCGAGGTGCAGTTCCAGAACTGGACGCCCGACGGCATGCTGCGCGCGGGAGTGTTCCTGAGGTTCAGGGACGACGTCGATCCGAAGTCGGTGAAGCGCACGGAGCCGCGCCCGTCCGTTCAAGCGGCCGCGACCCGCTCGACCGATACGGTGGTGGACGACATACTGCGGCAACTGGAGAACAAAAAAACGGCTTTCCCGATCGCGGTCGGCGCGCATCAGATCCGCCTCACGCATCTCGATCGCGTGTACTGGCCCGCCGACGCCGCGCTCAAACAGCCCGCCGTGACCAAGCGCGACCTGCTGCGCTACCTCGCGCGAGTCTCGCCCTTCATGCTCCCGCATCTCGCGGACCGGCCGCTCACCATGATCCGCATGCCCGAGGGCATCGCCGGCGAGCGCTTTTTCCAGAAACACTGGGATCACGATCTTCCCGGGTTCGCCGAGACGATCACGGTTTTCTCCGAGCACAAGGACGAGCGCCACGACTACCTGCTGTGCAACAACCTGCCGACGCTGCTGTGGCTCGCGCAGTCGGGCACCCTCGAGTTTCACGTGTGGCATTCCCGGGCGAAACCGGGCCCGGATGCGCCGGACAAGAGCATCGACTACTCGAGCTCGCTCGCCGCGCTGGAGAGCTCGGTGCTCAACTATCCCGACTACGTCGTCTTCGACATCGACCCCTATATCTATTCCGGCAAGGAAGCGCCCGGCGAAGAACCCGAGCTGAACACGGTCGCCTTCGAGAAAGGAAAGGAGGTCGCGTTCCACCTGCGCGAATTGCTCGCGAGCATGGGGCTGAGCGCAGTCGTGAAAACCTCCGGCAAGACCGGCCTGCACGTCTTCGTGCCGATCGAGCGCACGCTCGATTTCGACAGCGCGCGCAAGGTGAGCGAGATGGTCGGGCGGCATCTCGTGCGAGCGCACCCGAAGGACGTCACGGTGGAATGGAGCATTCCCAAGCGGACCGGCAAGATCTTCATGGACTTCAACATGAACGTTCGCGGCAAGACGCTGAACGTCGCCTACTCGCCGCGGGGCGCGCCCGGAGCGCCGGTATCGATGCCGCTCACCTGGGAAGAGCTGGCCAAGGCCCACCCGCTCGACTTCAGGATCACGAATGCCGCCGGGCGCCTGGCCGAAACGGGCGACCGCTGGAACGACGCCCTGGCTCGCAAGCAAAGCCTCGAACGTGCACTCGAGCGCGCGAAGGCGTAGAATCGCGGCCCCAACCCCTTGAAAAGGGGAAACAAGCTCGGAGGCAGGCATGGCTGCACGATCGATCGCTACGCTGACGGTTTCGTTCGGACTGGTCTCGATTCCGGTGAAGCTTTACTCCGCCACCGAGGCGAGCCGCGCGATCTCGTTCAACCTTCTGCACAAGGCCTGCGGATCGCGGCTCAAGCAGCAGTACATCTGCGTGAAGGAAGAGGTTCCCGTCGCGCGCGAGGACATGGCGAAGGGCTATGAATTCGCCAACGACCAGTACGTGATGTTCTCGCCCGAGGAGCTGAAGGCGCTCGAGGAGGCGGGGACGCACACGGCGGACATCGCCGAATTCGTGCCGATCGAATCGATCGACCCGGTGTATTTCGACAAGGCCTACTACCTCGCTCCGGACAAAGGCGGTGCGAAGCCCTACGCGCTGCTCGCAGAAGCGCTGCGCAAGTCGAATCGCTGCGCGCTCGGTCGCTGGGCGGCGCGCGGCAAGCAGTACATCGTGATGATCCGACCGGTCGAAGACGGCCTGGTCATGCAGCAGCTGCTCTACGCCGGCGAGGTGAGATCGATCAAGGAGATCGAGATCCCGAAGACGGAAGTGAAGGACGCCGAGCTCAAGCTCGCTCAGCAATTGATCGAGCAGCAGGCCTCGGACAAGTTCGATCCCGGCGCATACAAGGACGAGGTGCGCGACCGCATCGAGGCCGCCGTGCAGAAGAAAGTCGAAGGCCAGGAGATCACGATGGTCGAGGAGCCCGAGGGCGGCGCACAGGTGATCGACCTCATGGAGGCTTTGCGCGCGAGCCTGGACAAGAAAGCCGGCGCAGCCGCGAAGCCGGCCCAACCGGCGCAGGAGGCCGAAGCGCGCAAACCGCCCAAACACGCGGCTCAAGCCGCCCAGCCCGTCCCGAAGAAGGCCGCCAGGAAGTAGCTCGGAGAGAAACGGGTCCGCCCGCCATGCACCAATACGGCGTGCGCGAGGTCGAGAAGCTGCTTCGCCTCCCGAGCAGCACGATCCGCGGTCTCGTCAAGGCGGGCTTCGTCTCGCCCGCGCGCGGTCCGCGCAATACTTTCCGGTTCTCGTTCCAGGATCTGATCGTCCTTCGCACCGCCCAGGCGCTCGCCGCGGCCAAGGTGCCGGCGAAACGGATCACGCGCTCGCTCAAGGAGCTGCGCCGCCATCTTCCCGAGGACATGCCCTTGTCGGGCCTGAGCATCGGCGCGGTGGGCGACCACGTGGTCGTGAAGGAAGGCGCCGGCCGCTGGCAGGCGGATTCAGGGCAATACCTGCTCGCGTTCGACGGCGATCCTGCCGAGGGCTCCTTGAGCGTGATCGAGGGGAACGAGCGTGCCGCGGCGGCGGGCGCGGAAGACTGGTTCGGCCGGGGCCACGACCTGGAGGGCGAAGATGCCGAGGCGGCGCGGCAGGCGTATGAGCGAGCCCTTGCCGCCGACCCGGTGCACCTCGACGCCCACATCAACCTGGGACGGCTGCTGCACGAGGCCGGGCGTCTCGCGGAGGCCGAGCGCGTCTATCGCAACGCCATCGCGGCGTGCGGCAGCGATCCGGTGCTCCTGTACAACCTCGGCGTCCTGCTGGAGGACATGGACCGCAAGAACGAGGCGATGGAGGCGTACGAAAGAGCGCTGCACCGCGACCCGCGCCTCGCGGACTGCCATTACAACCTCGCGCTCCTGTGCGAGGAGCTGAACAAGCCCAAGCAGGCCATACGGCACATGGCGCAGTACCGGAGACTCGCCGGAACCAAGTCGGATTGATCCCGGGCGGGAGATCGTCGGCCTCGTCGAGCCGTTCTGGCCGACTACCTCTTGACGAATTTTCTCACCGTCATTCCAGCGGTTTCAGTCCAGTAAACGTTGCCCATAGCATCCGCGACGACGCCTTCGCCGACGCTCTGGGCCTCGGGCTCCGCGCCCAGGCCTGGAACGAGAGTTTTGACCGCGCCGTCCCTCACGCTGCCGATCCTGATGCCCCGCTTGAAGCCGGGATTGAGCTTCGCGTTCGATTGGTGATCGGCCACGTATAGCGTGTCGTTCCGGTCGATGAAGATCCCGCTCGGCCGGCCGAATTGCCTCCACTCTTCGAGGAAAGTCCCCTCTTGGTCGAAGATCTGGATGCGGCTGTTGCCGCGGTCGCCGACGAACAGCCGTCCCCTGGAATCGAGGGCGATGGCGTGAGGCGTGTCGAACTCGCTGGCGGCCGTTCCTTTCTTGCCCCAGGTCTTGATGAAGTTCCCGTCCTTCGAGAACTTCACGATGCGCGCGTTGGAATCCCCGCCGTGTCCGTCCGCGACAAAGATGTCGCCGTTCGGTGCGGTGGTGACGTCGGACGGCCGATTGAAGGTGTCCGGACCGTCCCCGGCGACTCCCGCCTTGCCGAGCGTCAGCAAGACCTTTCCGTCCGGACTGAACTTGACGACCTGGTGGCCTTTGCCCTCTTTTCCGTCCGCGTCGGTGACCCACACGTTGCCGTCCCTGTCCACGTGGATGCCGTGCGGAAACACGAACATCCCCGCGCCGAAGCTCCTCAGGTAATTGCCCGACGGCCCGAGCTTGACGACGGGCTCCACATTCGAGCCGGCGCAGGAGTTCGCGCCGCAC
>DASPXL010000412.1:0-3088 GCA_035637375.1 Burkholderiales bacterium | reverse complement strand
CCGGACCTTCATGCGTCCTTGGCGCCTTTCAGGAGCGCCTGATATCGCTCCTCGATCTCCCGCGCCCGTTCCTCCGCCTTCAGGCGCTCGGTGATGTCGGTCACCACGCCCAGGCGCGCCGGCTTGCCGTCGAATTCCAGATTGAAGGAAACGATCTCGACGTGGATCAGCTCGCCGCTCTTCTTTCGGTGCAGCCATTCCCGGTGCCGGTAGGAACGGCTCTGATCCTCGAAAGCCTTCAGCAGCTGGGAGACTTCCTCGGCCGGGCGGATCTGGTCGGCGGTCATCGAGAGGAACTCCTCCCTCGAGTAGCCGTAGTGCCTCACCGCGGCGTCGTTGACGGCGAGGAACGCGAGCGTCTTCGAATCGACCACCCACATGGGGTGAGGATGGACGTCGAACAAGGTGCGGTAGCGCGCCTCGCTGTCCTCGAGCGCCTTCTGCGCGCGCACTTGTTCGGTCACGTCCTTGCCGATCCCCCGGTATCCGGCAAACCGGCCGTCGCGGTCGAAGACCGGCTCGCCGCTGTCGCTCAGATAGCGCATCTCTCCGGACTTGCTGCTCCGCAGAAACACAAAATCGTAAAACGGCTCGCGCCGTTCCAGCATGGTCCTGTGCCGCCCCCACACCGTTTCGGGAAGAGGACCGAGATCGGGAAGTTCCCAGCGGGTCCTGCCGATCACGGTTTCCGGGTCGAAGAGCCTCTTCTCAAGCCCCGGAATCCGGACGAAGCGCAACTGCGCGTCCTGCTCCCAGTACCAGTCGGTGCTCATTTCGACCATGCGGCGGAAGCGGTGCTCGCTTTCCCGGGACGCTTCCTGCGCCTGCATGTTCGCGGTCATGTCGTGAACGAGCGTCGTGCAGCACTGCGGCGAACCGGAGCCGTCGCGGACGACCGTGACCACGATGCGGACCGAGATCAGCTTTCCGTCCTTGCGGATGTAGCGCTTGTCGAGCGTCTGGTTCGCCGCATCGCCGGAAAGAAGGCGCTGGCGGAAACTCTCGCTCGACTCGACGTCCTCCGGATGGGTGATGTCCTGAAAAGTCTTTTGCAGCAGCTCCTCGGCGCTGTAACCGATCATCGCGCACAGCGCGCGGTTCACCCGCAGGAAGCGGCCGGCGAGCGTCGTCACGGCTATTCCGGTCGCTTCCTGATCGAAGAGCGAGTCGAACAGCTCATCGTCCGGATAGCGGTGTTGCG
The DNA here is from genome assembly GCA_035637375.1 of Burkholderiales bacterium. GTDB lineage: Bacteria > Pseudomonadota > Gammaproteobacteria > Burkholderiales > SG8-39 > VBDM01. The sequence continues at coordinate 1,887 of DASPXL010000412.1, read as the reverse complement.
GCTGTCGATCTGCTGACATGGTTGACGGGAGGCCGTCGGGTGCGAACCCTGTTTCCCTGGAAATTGGACCTGAGCCAATTCCAAGCAAGATAAATGCCATGAAGTGCGGATTTTTACCTTTTTTTTCAGGCAACGGAATTCACCGGGCTCCCTCGACCGGCTAACCCGGACCCGGGAGAGGACCCGAACCGAGCCCATCGGATCACGGCAGCTCGATTTTTCTCGCCTCGACCAGCCGTTTCCACTTGGCGATTTCGCCTTCGACGCGGCGGCGCATCTCCTCCGGGCTGCTCGGGCTCGGCGTGCCGCCCCACTCGGCAAAGCGCCGGCCGATGTCGGGCAGAGCGAGCACGCGCCTCACTTCGCGGTTGACGCGCTCGACGATCGCGTCCGGCAATCCCGCCGGCCCGGCGATGCCGAGAAACGAGCTCGCCTCGTAGCCCGGCACGCTCTGCGCGACCGTGGGCACCTCCGGCAGCGCGGGCGAGCGCTCGAGCGAGCTCACCGCGAGCGGCCTGAATTTGCCGCCCTGGATATGGGGGTATGAATTGGTCAGCGCGTCGATAAGCAGCTCCATGCGGCCCGAGAGCACTTCCGTCAGGGGCTCGGAGCCGCCGCGGAAGGGCACGTGCTGCATATCGATCCCCGCCATTGAAACGAACATCTCGCCCGCGAGGTGGTAGAGCGTCCCCATTCCCGGCGAGGGGTAATGCAGCTTTCCCGGATTGCTCTTCACGAAGCCGATGAATTCGTCCAGGCTCCTAAAGCGCGAGTCGGAGCGCACCGAGAATAACAGCGGGTAGGTGACGATCGTCGAGATCCAGGAGAAGTCGCGAAGCGGATCGTAGGGAAGCTTCTTCATGGTCGCCGCCTGGGTGACGAAGGCGCCGCTCACTACGAGCAGCGTGTACCCGTCGGGCGCGGACCTGGCGACGAACTCGTTCGCGATGATCGACCCGGCACCGGTGCGGTTCTCGGGCAGCACCTGCTGCGAAAGGCCCTCGCCCATCTTCTGCGCGATGATCCGGCCGACCACGTCGACGTTGCCGCCGGGCGGAAAGCCGACCAGCAGCCGCACCGGCTTCGCTGGGTAGTCCTGCGCCGCTGCCGGCGCGGCCGTCAGCGCCGCGATCAGGGCGAGTGCCGCGTGCTTCATGCGGCGTCAGTCCGCGCGGACGTTGTTGCTCTTCACGACCTTGCCCCAGCGGTCCATTTCGCCCGCGACGAATTTCTGCAGCTGCTCGGGGCTGCTCGCCGCCACATCCATTCCCTGCGTCTCGGTTAGCTGCTTGCGCACGTCAGGCTTGTTGAGAATCTTGAGGAGCTCGGAATTGAACTTGTCGAGGATGGGCTTGGGCGTGCCGGCCGGCGCAAGGATGCCCCACCACGCGTAAGCCGAGAATCCCTGGAAGCCTTGCTCGGCGAGCGTGGGCACGTCGGGCATCACCGGCGAGCGCTTTTCTCCGGTGACACCGAGCGCGCGCAGCTTTCCGCCCTTCACGTTCGCGAAGAGCGCCGCCACCGACGCGATTCCGAGATCGATCTGGCCGCCCATCGTGTCCTGCATCATCGGCCCGCCGCCCTTGTAGGGAACGTGGGTGATCTTGAAGCCGCCCGCCTGCTGCACCAGGATCATCGCGAGGTGCCCCAGGCTGCCGTTGCCGACCGACCCGACGGAGAGCGCCTCGGGCCTCGCCTTTGCCGCCTGGATCACGTCGCCGAAGCTCCGGTACGGCTTCGCCGGGCTGGTGACGATCGCCATCGGCGCGGTGCCGACCAGCATCACCGGAGCGAGATCGTTCGCCGTGTCGAACGGCAGGTTCGGGATCAGCGCCGGATTGACCGCGTGCGTGTCGAACACGAACACGTAGGTGTAGCCGTCGGGGG
>DASPXL010000411.1:0-3455 GCA_035637375.1 Burkholderiales bacterium | reverse complement strand
ATACCGACCCCAAGCTCGGTGGAAGCTCTGTTCCGCTCGATCGCGGACGGCGATTTTGACGCATTTTCGCGCTTCATCAACGACGGCGTGCAGGTTTCTACAAGGAACGAGCTCGGCGAGACGCCCCTCTACGTGGCCGCGGAGAAAGGCCAGCTCGAAATAGCGAAACTCCTCATCGCCAAGGGCGCCGACGCGAAGGCGCTCACGCCGAACGGCGAGACCGTGCTGCACGCGGCCTCCATGATCGAAAGCAGCGCGCTCATGGCGGCCCTGATCGAGGCGGGCGCCGAGATCAATGCCGCCAACCGCGACGGCGAGACGCCGCTCCACTGGGCGGCGATGACCGGCACCTTCCTCGCCGTGAAGGCGCTCGCCGACGCCGGCGCCGACCTCGACGCGCAGGACTTGAGGACGGGCAATACCGCGCTGCACGCGGCCGCGTCGCACAACGACATCGTGCTGATCCATTACCTGCTCTCGAAGAACGTGCGCACGGATATCCGCAACAACAACGGGCTCACCGCGCTCGAGCTCGCCAGGGCGAGCCGCCGCGCCTCTGCCGTGCGCCTGCTGGAGCAATAGCGCGCCGTGCGCGGCATCGGGGGCGTAGTGCCGGGCGACCGCGGGATCGTTTTCGCGGCGAGTTTCATGCGCGCCGTCGCGAACGGCCTGATCGGCGTCCTCGCCGGGATCTATCTCGCCGAGCTCGGCTTCGACCCGGCGGCCTGGGGCGCCGTCCTCGGCGCCGGAATCGCCGGCACGGCCGCGGGGGCGGCGGGCGTCATGTTCTGGGGCGACCGCATCGGGCGCAAGCGCTGGCTGGTCGCGCTGGGCGTGCTCGGCGCGGCGGGCGGCATCGTCTTCGCTTTCTCCTCGCAGATCGCCGTCCTCGGCGTCGCCGCGTTCCTCGGCATGCTCAATTCTCTCGGCAAGGACCGCGCCGCGGCGCTCGCGATCGAGCAGGCGATCCTGCCTTCGACCGGCGGCGACGCCGAGCGCACGCGCGCCTTCGCCTGGTACAACGTGATCCAGGACGTGGGGCACGCGCTCGGCGCCGCGCTCGCGGTGCTTCCGCCTTTCTTGCGCGAGTTCGCGGGAGTAAACCCGCTCGATTCGCTGCGCGCAGCGGTGATCCTCTATGCGCTGCTCTACGCCGCGACGGCGGTGCTCTACCTCGGCCTTTCATCCCGGGCCGAAGCGCCGACCGCGGCGCTGCGCGTCGAGGTGAGCCCGCAAAGCCGCTCGATCCTCGCGAAGATGTCCTTGCTCTTCGCCCTCGACAGCTTCGCCGGCGGCTTCCAGGGAAGCGCGCTCTTCGCCTACTTCTTCCACGCGCAGTTCGGCGCGTCCGAGGCGGCGATCGGCGTGCTCTACGTCGGCGCGCGCATCATGAACGCGTTCTCGCACCTGGGCGCGGCCTGGCTCGCCGCGCGCATCGGCCTCGTCAACACCATGGTGTTCACCCACACGCCCTCGAGCATCCTCACTTTCACGATCCCTTTCACGGGAAGCTTCGAAGTCGCGGCGGTGCTCTTTCTCATCCGCGAGGGGCTCTCGGAGATGGACGTGCCGACGCGGCAGTCCTACCTCATGGCGGTGGTGCGGCCGGAGGAGCGCACCTTCGCAGGCGGCGTGACCAACCTCGCGCGCATGTGCGCGCGCGCCATCGCGCCCGTTTTCGCGGGGAGCGCCATGCAGATGCTGACGCTCGGCGCGCCCATCATGGCGGCGGCGGGACTGAAGATCCTCTACGACGCGCTGCTGTACGTGTCGTTTCGCAAGCTCAAGGCGCCGGAAGAGCGGTAGAAAGGCTCCCGGAATTCGAGAGCAAGAGCCGGAGTGCTTGCTCCCGCGCGATCCCGGAACATGGCGCCAGGGCGGGCCGATCGGGCCGCCGCGATCGAAAAGGAGCGCTATCATGGGTTTCATGGCAACGAGTAAAGAGCTGGCTGCTTCGCCTTTCCCCGACGACGAGGAGCGCTGGGCGGCCGTGGTGCGGCGTGATCGGAGCGCGGACGGGGCGTTTTACTACTCGGTGCGGACGACGGGCGTCTATTGCCGGCCGTCCTGCGCGGCGCGCCTTGCGCGGCGTGAAAACGTCCGCTTCCATTCGAGCCGCGAAGAAGCGGAGAGGGCCGGATTCCGTCCCTGCAAGCGCTGCCGGCCGAACGAGGCCGGGCTCGCCGAGCGGCGCGCGGCGGCGGTGGCGAAAGCCTGCCGCCTGATCGAGACGGCCGAAGAGACGCCCGATCTCGAAACGCTGGCCGAATCCGCCGGAATGAGCCGCTTTCACTTCCATCGCGTGTTCAGGTCCGTCACCGGCGTCACGCCGAAAGCCTACGCGGCCGCCCATCGCGCCCGGCGGGTGCGGGAGGAGCTGCCGCGAAGCAGCACCGTGACCGAGGCGATCTACGGCGCCGGGTTCAATTCCAACGCGCGTTTCTACGCCACCTCCTCGGAAGTGCTCGGCATGACACCGACAGACTTTCGCTCGGGCGGTGCAGGGGCCTCGATCCGCTTTGCCGTGGGCGAATGCTCGCTCGGCTCGATCCTCGTCGCCGCCACGGACAAGGGCGTCTGCGCCATCCTGCTCGGCGACGAGCCCGGGGCTCTGGTGCGCGATCTCGAGGACCGCTTTCCCAGGGCGAAGCTGATCGGCGGAGACGCGGGCTTCGAGCAATGGGTGGCCAAGGTGGTCGGGTTCGTCGAAGCGCCGGCGCTCGGCCTCGATCTCCCGCTCGACGTGCGCGGCACGGCCTTCCAGCAGAGGGTATGGCGGGCGCTGCGCGAGATTCCGGCCGGCTCGACCGCGAGCTACACGGAAATCGCCGAGCGCATCGGCGCGCCGAAGGCGGTGCGCGCCGTGGCGCGGGCCTGTGCATCGAACGCGATCGCGGTCGCCATTCCCTGCCATCGGGTGGTGCGCACCGACGGCGCGCTCTCCGGCTACCGCTGGGGCGTCGAGCGCAAGCGCGCCTTGCTCGAGCGCGAAGCGAGATCATGGAGGGATTCATGAAGAATTTCGTTTGTATCCTGGGGATTGCTTTGCTTCCCGGCCTTGCGACCGGAGCCGACGACCTGGAGTGGGCTTACCCGGGCACGCCCAAGCCGGCGCCCCTGGACAATGTCGTACAGAAACAGATGCCCGGGAGCGCCAAGCAGTACACCCAGGCGCAGATCGACGACGGCTTCAACCCGCCGGACTGGTTTCCCGACGAGCATCCGCCGATGCCGGAAATCGTTGCCAACGGGAAAAAGCCGGCGCGCGCGTGCGCGCTCTGCCATCTCCCGACCGGAAACGGCCACCCGGAATCCTCCAGCCTCGCGGGTCTTCCCGTCCCCTATCTCGTGCGCCAGATGGCGGAGTTCAAGAGCGGAAACAGGAAGGGGGTAAGAGCGACGGCGATGATCGAGATCGCGAAGGCGATTTCGGACGCCGACGTGCGCGCCGCCGG
>DASPXL010000410.1:0-1877 GCA_035637375.1 Burkholderiales bacterium | reverse complement strand
GCACCTTGTCGGGGACCACTTCGGGCGAATCGACCGGATACGGGATGCCGAGCGGTCCCTCGGCCAGCTTCACGCCGGGGTGCCACTCGCGAAAGATGAGCGGGGTCTTGGGCGCCACGACGACCGGCAGCGCCGTGGTCGCCCCGCGTCGGCGCAAGGCTGAGGCCAGGTGGCGCGCGTCGTATTCATTCTTGTACGGCCAGCAAAACGCCAGAATGCCGTGCACCAGATCGGGGAAGGCGCGTTCAAGGTGGTGGTCGATCCGCAAGCGCAGCTCGGCGAGCGTCTCTTCCATCAGCGCGCCGCGTTCCCGCAGGAGCCTTGCGCGCTCGTTCTTGCGCCAGGCCGATACTTCGGAAGGAGTCATCTCATTCAATCTCAAGAACCGTGCAGAAGTCCTTCATCTGTTGCGAGAAAAAGGCTATGGTATTCTAATAGACGGGAGGAGGTAATTTGACTGGTGCATTGATCCGCGCCGTGTCGGTCGCGGTCCTGCTCGCCGCGCCCGCGCCGGGTTACGCGGCGAAGCTCGACCCGCAGGACGCGGCATTGCTTGACGCCCGGGGCGCGTTCGACGCGAGCAGCCGGGCAAGGCTGGCCGCGCTCGCTCCGAAGCTCAAGGGCCACCTGCTCGAGCCGTACGTCGAGTACTGGCAGCTTTTCCTGCGCCTTCCGGCAGCCCCCGCGGAGGACGTCCGCGATTTCCTCTCCCGTTATCCGGATACCATGCTCGCCCAGCAGTTGCGGGCCGATTGGCTCAAGGTGCTCGGCAAGAGCGGCCGATGGGAGCTGTTCCAGGAGGAGTACGCGGCGCTCTCAGCCGACGATCCCGAAGTGACCTGCTACGCGCTGCTTGCCCGCTGGAAGCGCGAGGACGCGTCCGCGCGCACCGATTTCAAGTCCTTCTGGAACGCCCCGCGAGAGCTTCCGGAGGGCTGCCTCGCTCTCGCCCGGGCGATGCTCAAGGCCGATGAGCTCGGCTCGCGCGAGGTCTGGGCGCGATTTCGCGTGCTGATCGACGCCAACCTCGTGGCCGCCGCGAAACGGAGCATGGATTTCCTGCCGCGCGGCGAGGCGATCGAGGCGAGGCGGCTCAACGCAGTCATCCGCGCGCCGATCAAGTTCCTCAGGAGACCGCAAGTCGATCTCGCCAAGACGGCTGACCGGGAGCTGGTCGTTGCGGCTGTCGCGCTCGCCGCCGACGACGACCCGCGGGTCGCCGCGGAAATCTGGAGCGGGGGATTGAGCGAGGCATTTTCCCCCGAGGACCGCGGCTACGTCTGGCTGATGCTCGCCATGAACGGCGCGCTCCGCCACGTCCCCGAGGCGCTCGACTGGTTCGGCGAGGCGAGGGAGGCTGCGATCACCGACGAGCAGCTCGCCTGGCGCGCGCGAATCGCGCTCAGGACCGAGAAGTGGGCCGAGGTCAGAAGCTCGATCGAGCGCATGTCTCCCCTCGCGAAGAACGATCCCGCCTGGATCTACTGGTACGGCCGGGCCGAGCGCGAGCTCGGCAGCCCGCTCGAAGCCGAGGGTTACTTCGAGCGCATCGCCGGAGAGCACCACTTTTACGGCCGTCTCGCCGCCGAGGAGCTCGGGGTGAGCTTGCGGATTCCTTCCCGGGCCCCGCTGCCCACCGAGGAGGAGATCGCCGAGGTCGCGGCGATCCCGGGCCTGAAGCGGGCGCTTGCCCTCTATCGCCTGGACATGCGGACCGAGGCGACGCGGGAGTGGCTCTGGACCATCCGCGGCATGGACGACCGGCGGCTCCTGGCGGCGGCGGAGCTCGCGCGCCGCAACGAAGCCTGGGACCGCGCCATCAGCACCGCGGACAGGACCGTTCTCGCCCACAATTTTTCCGTGCGCTATCTTGCGCC
>DASPXL010000409.1:0-4129 GCA_035637375.1 Burkholderiales bacterium | reverse complement strand
CCGTCCTGGACGCGAACGATGGTGTCGGTTTCGTTGATGGAGCTCTTCGCGAGCGGAAGCGTCGTATCGGTGCCGCCCCCTCCGAAATTGAACGTGAGGTCCTGCTGCACGACGTTGCTGACCAGCGGATGAATATGCAGGAGGATGTTCCCGTCCTCGTCGATTTGGGGTGTGATGTCGAGGGAGACGCCTGAGAAGAATGAGTTGAGGGTTGGAGTCAACTGGATCGCGGTCGTCACGCCGGCCACATTCTGCACCGGGGTTCCCGTAACGTTGGTCACGAAGAACTGGTCCGTTCCCACCTTCAGGACCGCTTTCTGGTTGTTGAGAGCCGCGACCCGCGGGCTGGACAAGACCTGGATGTTTCCTTGCGATTCCAGGAACTCAAGCAAGGCGGCGAAATTGTTGGTCTGAAGGGCGAGGCCGAACACCCCTGCGCCCACGGCACCGGGCACCGACACGGCGGTGCCCGCCAGGCCGGTCCCCAAAACTCCCGTGGCCAAGGTACGCCCGCTGGGGTCGACGAGTAAGGACTGCCCCGCGGACAGGTTACCCGTCGTTCCGAGCTGCGTGTTCGACCCGAACACCCCGCCCGAGAGGCGACGCCTGCTCGAAAACGCCGCCCAGTTGACTCCGGCCTGAAAGGCGTTGTTCAGCGTCACATCGACGACCTTGGCCTCGATCATCACCTGGCGCTCGACCGACAGGCGCATCGCCTTCAGGTACTTTTCGGCGCTGCGCAGCTCCTCGGGCATCGCACGGATGACGATGACGCCGGACTGCGGGCTGACCACGACATTTCGACCCGGTCCCGTGCCGATCAGGGCCCGAAGCGCGTTCGTGAGCTCGTTCCACAAGTCGCTCTGTGAAACCGTCGATACGCGGCTCGCGTCCAGGGAGGCGGTCGCGATGGAGCTCAGGCCGAACGCGCCCAACGCCGGTGAGGTAGCCTGCCCCGGCGTTCCGGGCGCCGTCACCGCCGCGGCTGGTGCGCCCGCGCCGCCCTGTGCGGCGCCCGAGATCGCGCCGGAGCTCACCCGCACGTCGCTTCGGCCCGAGCGCAGCCCGATCAGGTAATTCACCTGGAATACGCGGGTCTGCAGGCCGGCCGATTCGACATAAATGCGGGAGCCGTCGATTCGAAACCCGTAACCGTAGGCCTCCTGGATCGCTTCCAATGCCTCCCGCACGGTGACGTCCTTGAGGTTGAGCGAGAGAGTCCCGCTCACCGCGGGATTCACGATCATGCTGTAGCGGGTCCCGGAAACGATCGACACGAACACCTGCCGCGCGGGCGCGGCATTGACGACGAGATCGAAGCGCGGCTCCATGAGCCCCCCGGGTACCTTGGGCATTTCCGCGCGAAGCGGCGGGAGCAGCGCCTCGCGCACGGCGTTCGGCTGGCCCCCCTTCTGCGCCGTGGCGCTCTCGATCTCGGAAAGGATGCCCTGATCCGCACGGAACGCGCACGAGCCCAGCAGGGCAGCCACTATCGCGACGAGGCTAGTTCGCTTCACGGTTCTCCTCCTCCTCCCCGCCGGCGGCATCAGCCTGCGCGGCAGGCCAGCGCTTCTTGCGTTGGACCGAAGAATAAAGCTTGATGGTTTCGGTCGCCTCGGGTCGCTGCAACACGATCTCCTCGTCGGTGATCCTCACCACGGTGGCGTTCCCGTAGCGCTCGCCGAGCTTGACCGTCCGGCCGTTGATCGTCGCCTGGCGGCGGCTCTTCGAGATGATCACGACCTGCACCGGCGACGAGCTCGCTTCGGGCTCGTAGGCGCCGGCGGATCCGCCGAGAATCTCGCGCGGGGGCCGCGTGGGGTCGCTCAGTCCCTGCGCGAGAACCCGCGGCGCGCCGAGCACCGCAATCACCGCCAATGTCGCCGTCAGATAAGCAGCCATGTCTTGTCCGGGCTGAGCGTATAAAGCGTGATCTTCAGCGTGATCTGGGGGTACGCACCGGCCTGCAGGTCCATGTTGCCCCAGAAGATCTTCGCTGGGAGGCGCTCGAGCTGGCCGACGTAATTCAGCATCTTCAGATAGCTTCCCGATACGGCGATCTCGACGCCGTGACGGTAAATCCCGGAGCCGCCCGGCGCGGAGCCCGGCGCGTTCGCCAGGCCGGTTGCGCCCAGCGTTCGCAGGCTCACGAGCTCGATGTCGGGATTGCGCTTCACGATCTCGGAGAGCATCTTCGCCATGCGCTCGGAGGTCACCAGCCCGCGGTGTTTTTCGGCGAGCTCCCGGTCGAGCGCGGCGAGCTCGGCCTTGCGCTTCTCCAGGCGCTGCCGCCTCGCGCTTGCGCCCTCGCCCGAGCGCGCCTGGGCATAAGCCTGCACCTGCGCCTGCATGGTGCGGATCTCGTCCTGCTGCTGCTGAATTCTCAGCGAGCCGGCCTTCTGCCCCTTTAGAATGGGCTCGAACAGCGCGCTGTCCGCGATCGCGACGAGCGCGACCGCGACCGCGAGAAAGATGAACACGCGCTCGCGCAGGCTCATCGCATCGACGCGATCGGCATAGCGCTGCAGTGTCTGCGGCAAGCGCACGGCTAGGGCCTCGCCTTTCCCGATTCGGCGGGAGCGTTCCCCGACTCGCGGGAGGTCACCGTGAAATCGACGATCGCGCGGCCCGCGCCCTTGCCCGCGGCGCCGCTCCGGGTGATCGCCAGCGCCTCGAGCGGGCGGCCCCGAAGCACGGATTCCTGCTTCAGGCGTCCGATCAGGACCGGGACGAGATCCGCCTCGAGCGCCCGGCCGCTCATGCTCAGCTGGGCGCCCCCTTCGGCAATCTGTATGCTGGTGAGCCACAGGCCGTGCACGGTCTGGCGCGCAAAAGCGCGCAGGTATTCGGAATAGCCGGCCGAGTCTGCCATGACGCCGGTCTGCAGCTCGCCCAGCAAGGCCCGGCGCGAGGCGATGGCGGCTTCGGTGTTCCTGAGGTCCTGATCGAGCTGCGTATCGCGTTTCTGCGGGGTGAGCTCGGCGGTGACTTTCGAGAATTGCTGTTTCTGCTGCTCGTAGGCGCGCTCCGACTCGGCGGTCTGGCGCGCGAGGCTCAGATTCTGCCAAAACGCAAAGCCGTAGAACGCCGCCAGACCCAGCACCAGCAGCCCGAGCGCCTGGGTCATGGTCAGCGCGGAAAAATATTTCTTCTGCTTGAGGAACAGCGGATTGAAGAGGTTGATCTGCTGGCTCACAGCGCCCTCCCCTCGACGCGCAGCGCCGCCCCGAACAGGTGGAAGTATTCCCACTGTTCTTCGGGCGTGGGCTCGCTGCCGCCGGCAAAATCCATGACCTCGGGCAAGGCCGCGCCGGCGACCGGCACGTACAGCTTGCCGCCGAGGAATTGCTCGAGCTCGGGATCCTGCGGCAGCGGGGCGAGCACCAGGTTTCCCACCCCTACGCTGAGACGCTGGCGATCGAACATGTCGAGCGAGCGGGTGATCTCGGTCGCCACCCGTTCGCGGTAATGGTCGCCGTGCTCCCTTTGCCCGAGCTGCGTTGACGTGACCTCGAGGCGCCGCGTCAGCAGCAGCTCGCCGTGAAACGAGATCGTCAGCAGCCCTCCCCAGGAAGAAAACGCCAGCATCGCGGTGGCTTTGTCCGGGGACTCGAACAAGGACGCAACGTTGCGTTGCGCCATTTCCGGGATGTCGATGACCTTGAGCGGAACGCCGGCCTCTTCGAACAAAGCGATCCGCTTCTGCACCACTTCATTGGGAGTCGCAACGGCGTACATGGCCTTCGCCGATCCCTTGGTTTCCCCCTCCCCGCGCACTTCGAACACATCGACCGTCGCATCGTCGATGTGATATTCGATCAGGTCCTTTATTTTCCATCGAATGGCGGCCCTGAGCTCGTCGGCCGGGACCTTGGGCGGCTCCACCAGCAGGATCTGATACTCCGCGGGCTCGAGGAGCGTGGTACAGACGAAGCGGGCAAAATCGTGTTCCCTTGTCAGCCTTTGAAGCGAACTCGCGTGGTCGGAAGGAGCGCTCGAAACGCTCGCCCAATGCGCCGCGTAGGGCCTCTCCGCATTGGCGTTCAGGACATGCGCGAACTTGATCGCCTCCGGCTCGATCGCGACGGCCAGAAGCCCCGATTCCTGCCTCGATTTGGAGAGCCAGCCG
>DASPXL010000408.1:0-2348 GCA_035637375.1 Burkholderiales bacterium | reverse complement strand
AGGCGGCGCTTTTTCCTGCGCCGGTGCTGCAGGCTTCGGCGATGGCTCCCGGTTCTTGCTCGCCGCGGCGAGCTGGGCGTCCTCCTTGCGCCGGGGCGCTTCGGTCTGCGCACGGCGCTTCGTCTGCGTTTCGGCGCGCGCCCTGGCGGACTTCGCTTCCGCCGCACGCTCCAGCTCGAGCTGCCGCTTCGCCTCGGCCGCGGCCACCGCTTCGGCCTGCGCGCTGCGCTTCGCCTCCTCCGCTTCGGCGCGCGCCTTGGCGAGCTGCGCTTGCACTTCGGCACTCGGCCGCGCCGGCGCGAGCCACCCGGCCTGCCAGGCCGCAAATACCGCGGCGGCCAGCGCGGCGGCCGAGCCGATCGCCCACGTCCAACGCCGCGCCGGCCTGGCCGCGGCCGGCCCGGCGGCGGGCCGGGGTGCCAGGCCCTGCAGCGGACGCGAGGGGACGCTGCTCAGATCCACCGCGGCCGCGGGCCGCAGGACCTCGGCGATGATGGTCTCCTCCGATACCGCGGGGGCCGCCGGCGCGGCGTGTGCAGCGAGGATCGCGGCGCGGAACGCCTCGGCCGTCTGGAAGCGGTCCTCGGGCCTTTTCGCGAGCGCCTTCGCGATGATCGGGTCGTAGCGCTCCCAGCCCTTTCCGGGATCGGCGAGCGACGGCCGCAGCGCGTCGGTGTGGCAGGTTGCGTAGGTGATCTGCTCGGAGGTGCCGACGAAAGGCTTCGCGCCGGTGACGAGCTGGTAGAACACCACGCCCGCGGCGAAAAGGTCGGCGCGGTGGTCGATCGCCGCCGCCGCGTACTGCTCCGGCGCCATGTACCCGGGGGAGCCCAGCATCGCGCCGGTCTGCGTGAGGTCCGAGGCCTCGATGCGGGCGATGCCGAAATCGGCGACCTTCACCCGCCCGTTCATCATCACGATGATGTTCGCCGGCTTGATGTCCCGGTGCCACACGCGGCGCTCGTGCGCGTGCTCGAGCGCCTCCAGGAGCTGGGACATGACGCTCACGGCGTCGCGCTCGGCGAACCGCGTGCCGCGGCCGAGGTATTCGCGGAGCGAATTGCCCTCGACGTACTCCATGGCGATGTACGCGACCGAAGCGTCCTCGCCGTAGTCGTACACCGCGACGATCCCGGGATGCGCGAGCTTGCCCGCGGCCTGGGCCTCGTTCCTGAAGCGCGCGAGCATCGCGGCCGCGGGGCGCTCGCCCTCGATCAGCTCCCTGCGGATCGTCTTGATCGCGACGGTGCGCCGGATGCCGGGATCGAACCCCTTGTACACGACGCCCATGGCGCCCCTCCCGAGCACCTCGGTGATCTCGTACTTGCCGAGACGGTTGGGCGTAGTCATGGGGATCAAAGTGTAAGAGGTTCGGTTTCCGAGGGCAAACTTGCCGGTTCGCCCGCGGTCGCAGATGATAGCGGGCATCGCGCGAAGGGAGAAACCATGCCGCTGCGGCCCGGATTCGACGTCGAACGCTTCAATCATTTCGGCAAGGACTACCTGCCCGGCCTGGTCGGGCTCGTGCTCGCCGAAGTTTCCGAGGGCCTGGTGAGAGGCGAGCTCGGGCTCCGCAAGGCCCTTCTCGCGCCGAACGGGTACCTCCACGCCGGGGCGGTCGTCGCTTTCGCCGACACGCTCGCCGGCTACGGCTGCATCGCGCACCTGCCCGGGAACGCGCAGAACTTCACCACCGTCGAGCTCAAGGTGAACTTCCTGAAAACCGCAACGGAAGGCACGCTGTACGGCGAGGCGCGCGCCGTGCACCTGGGGCGGACCACGCAGGTCTGGGACGCCTTGGTGACCCATGGTGAAGACCGCCGCAAGCTCGCCCTTTTCCGCTGTACCCAGCTGGTTATCTATCCGAGGTAGAGCGGGCGGTTTCCCGCGGCTTGTCGGCGAGGCCGGAAAAGTGCATCCTGATGCGCGAAAACGCGCGGTTTTCATCCACCCGACAGGAAGGAGGAAAAAATGATCGATGCGGAAAGAGCACCGTACGGAGCGTTGCTGCTGCGGGTCAGCATGGGCGCCCTGTTCATTCTTCACGGCCTCTATCTCAAGGCCATGGTGTTCGGGATGGCGGGGGCCGGAAAGTATTTCGCTTCCCTGGGACTGCCGGACTGGTTCGCCTGGGTCGTCGTGGCGTACGAGACGCTCGGCGGACTGGCGCTCATCTTCGGCGTCTATACGCGATGGGTTGCGGTCTTTCTCGGGGTTCACCTGCTCTTCGCGGCCTACCTGGGCCATGCAGGCAACGGCTGGGTGTTTTCCGCCAAGGGCGGCGGCTACGAGTATCCGCTGTTCTGGGCGATCGTCTGCTTCGCGCTCGCTCTCGTGGGCGACGGCGC
>DASPXL010000407.1:0-2235 GCA_035637375.1 Burkholderiales bacterium | reverse complement strand
CCTGGCGCCGCTCACCTCGGCGGTGTGGCGCGTCCCCGCCACCGTCACGCTCATGCCGCACACCGGATCGATCGCTTCGCGCGGCACTTCCGCGATCTTCGGCGCCTGGACCGCCGAGCGCCGGCGCCGCTCGACGATCTGCGCCATGATGCTCAAGGCGATCTCTTCGGGCGTGCGCGCGCCGATGTCCAGGCCCGCCGGCGCGGCGATCGCATCCAGCGCATCGCGCCGGACTCCGCGGGCGAGCAGCGCATCGCGCAACTGCGCGAAACGCTTGGGGCTTGCAATGACGCCGAGGTACGCCGGAGCGCGCGCGACGACCGCTTCGATCGCTTCCAGGTCGCGCTCGCCCATGGTCGCCACGAGCACATGCGCCCCGCGCGGCACGGCATCCGCAGCGATCGCCTTCAGCACGCGCTCGGCGTCGGGGAAGTTTTCCTTGTCCGCGTCCGGATCGACGACCTCGACGCGGTATCCCATGGCGCGGCCGATCCGCGCGAGCACCCGCACCGCGGGCGAGCTGCCGAACAGAAGCAGCCGCGCCACCGGCAGAACAGGCTCGACGTAGATCTCCACGGTACCTCCGCTGTCGCAAGTCATGGGCAGCGCGACGACCCCCGCGCGCCGCGCTTCGCCCGGCTCGGGCGAGAGGCTCAAGAGCCGCGGCTCGCCGTCGGCGATCGCGCGCAGCGCCTCGCGCAGCACGGTCGATCGCGTGCAGCCGCCGCCCACCCAGCCGTGATAGTCGCCTTTCTCCGTCACCACAGCGGCGTCGCCGACGCGCGCCGAGCTCGGCGGCTCGCGCCGCACCACGGTAACGAGCGCAAAGCGTTCTTCGCGGGCCGCGAGGCTCGAAGCGAGTGTGAGCAGATCGGGACGCATCGCTATTCTGTGTGAAGCGAGGCATGCATTGTAACGCCGCGCGAGGATTGCCCGGCACCGAGCTGTCCCGGGAAGCCGATGCTGGTAGGATAAGGACAATCAGAACAAAATCGCACCAACATCCATCGGAGGAGTCATGAGCTTTTCAAGCCGGTTGCTATTGTCGCTCGCCGCGCTCGCCTGCGCCGCGTCCCCGCCCTTCAACGCCGCCTTAGCGCAGAGCGAAAACCTGCGCATCGGATTTCTCACCGTGCGCACCGGCCCGCTCGCCGCGGGCGGCCGGCAGATGGAGGAAGGCATCAACCTGCTGCTCAAGGAGCGCAACAACAGGTTCGCGGGGCGCAAGGTGGAGATCTTCTTCGCCGATACCGCGGGACAGCCCGCTCTCGCGAAAACGAAGACGCAGGAGCTGGTCGAGCGGGAAAAGGTCCACGTGATCATCGGGCCGCTTGCCACCTTCGAGGCGCTCGCCATCGACGAGTACGTGCTGCAGTCGAAGGTGCCGCTGATCACGCCGACTTCGGCGGCGCAGAACGACCTCGCGCAGAAAAAGCAAAGCGACTACGTCATCCACGTGTACGGCACCGCGGCGCAGCCGATGTATGCGCTCGGCGACTTCGCCGCGAAGAAACTCGGGTACAAGCGCATCGCGATGATCGCCGACGACTTCACTTACGGACACGAGGGCGCGGCGGGCTTCCACCGCGTGTTCGAGGACGCGGGCGGCCGCATCGTGCAGAAGCTCTGGCCGCCGCTCAACGTGCCCGACTACGGCTCGTTCATCGGCCAGCTCAAGACCAAGGTCGACGGCATCTACGCCGGCTTCGCCGGATCGAACCCGCTGCGTTTCCTGCGCGCGTACAAGGAATACGGCCTCAAGCTGCCGCTCTTCGGCAACCCGACCTTCGTCGACGAGGGCATCCTCAAGAACATGGGCGACGAGGCGCTCGGCGTGTACTCGGCGAGCTGGTACACGGTGGACCGCGACGCGCCGGACAACAAGCGCTTCGTCGAGTCGATCCGGCGCGAGTACAAGGTGACGCCCGGCTTCTACACCGCCGGCACCTACACCGCGGGCCTGTGGCTCGAGGAGGCGATGAAGCGCGTCAAAGGCGGATTCGAAGACAAAGCCGCGTTCATCAAAGCGCTGCACGACGTTCGCCTCGACCGCGGACCGATGGGCCCGATCCGCCTCGGCGAGTACGGCAAGCCCATCCTCAACATCTACATCCGCAAAGTCGAGCGCAAGGGCGGCGAGCTCGTCAACACCACCATCGCCACCTATCCCGAGGTGAGCCAGTTCTGGACCTACGACCCGAAGCAGTTCATCGCCGGGCCGCAGTACTCGCGCGA
>DASPXL010000406.1:0-2252 GCA_035637375.1 Burkholderiales bacterium | reverse complement strand
GTAAGATCGATGCGCGAGACTTCCTGGAAGATTTCGAGGCGGATGGCTCCGCCTTCGGAGATCTGCGGCTTGATGCGCAGCGTCAGGCCCACATCGCGGCGCTCGATCGTCTGGAACGGGTTGACCACCGCCCCCGTCGTGGTCCCCGAAGCCACGGCGGCGGTCGCCTGGGCGAAGCTTCCGGTGATGAAGGGCACGTTCTGCCCGACGACGATCTTCGCCTGATAGTTATCGAGGGTGAGGAGAGTCGGCGTGGAGAGAATATTGTTTTGACTGTTCGTCTGGAGGGCGCGCGCGAGCGCGCCGAGGCTCCTCACCGTGGAGCCGTCGGGCAGTAGGATGTTTCTACCGAGCACCGCGACCGATAACCCTCCCGCGCCGGCCACCGCGGTCGCCGGGGCCGCAGCCACTGCGCCGAGGCTTGGATTCGCCTTGGAGAAATTGGTGGCCGCGCCGATGGTGCTTGAGCCGCGCTGCGTCCCCGCGGCCCACTGGATGCCGAGCTCGTTGGCCGCGTCTTCGGTCATCTCGACGATGAGGGCTTCCACATAGACCTGGGCGCGCCGGACGTCGAGCTGCTCGATCACCGTGCGCAGGTTGTTGTACACGGTATCGGAGGCGTTGATGATGATCGAATTGGTCGCCTCGTCCGCCTGGATGAGCGAGGGGGCCGCCGCGCCGGGCGGCCGGGTGCCGACTCCCGGCTGCGCTCCGGCTTGGGCCGCCGCGCCGGAGAGCATGCCGCGCAGCACCTCGACCAGCTTCAGGGCCTCGGCGTGCCTGAGGTAAATGACGCGCGTGCTGCCCATGGCGCGCGCCGGAACGTCGAGCTTTTCAATGAGCGAGCGCAGCTGCGCGATGCGCCCCGGATTGTCCGAGCGAAGAAGGAGGCTGTTGGTGCGCGTGTCCGGCACCACCGAGAAGCGGTCGCCTCCCGCGGCGATCTGCGTCTGGGGAGCGCCCGGGACCCCGGGGGTGGCGACGCCCGAGCCGGAGAGGCGCACCACAAGCTCCGCGAGGTCGATCGCCGAGGCGTGCTGGAGCGGGACCACGATGACTTCCGTGCCCGCCGGCACGTCGATGCGATCGAGGATGCGCAGCAGCCGCCGCACGTTGTCGGCGTAGTCGGTGATGATGAGCGCGTTCGCCGGATCGTATACGGAGAGCTGGCTGGTCGGCGACATCAGCGGACGCAGCACGTTCTGCAGCTGCGACACCGCGACGTGCTGCCCGATGGCGACGTGGGTGACGATCTGCTCGCCTCCGCGCGGCGGCCCGTCCCGCTCGTTCACCGGCGCCGCCGCCTTCGCCTCGGCGACCGGGATGATGCGCACCGCGCCCTCCGGCCCGTCGACCGCGGTAAAGCCCTGCGCCTTCAAGGCCGAGAGGAACACCTGGAAAGCGGCCGCGACCGGCATGGGCCGCGCCGAGACGATGGTGACCTGGCCCCTCACGCGCGGGTCGACCAGCACGTTCCGCCCGGTCATCTGCGACATCGCCTTCACCACCGCTTGGAGGTCCGCGGACTGGAAATTGAGCAGCACCTCGCCCGATCGCGGCCCGGCCCGGATTCCGGCGGGCGAGGCTGCCGAAGGTGGGGAAGGTGCAGCCGGCGCGCGGGGCGACGCTTCCGATGGGGCGGACGGCGCAACCGGCGCATCGGCCGGCTGCGCAGCGGCGAGCTGGGCTCCGAGCGCGAGCAGGCCGGCGAAAATTCGCGGGACGGTCGCGGGAATGCGCGGGTGTCTCATCAGGGCGAAAGAATTCGGCGTCACCCTGCCCATCAACGCATATCGTAGTAGAGCGTCTCGGAGCGGCCCTGGCGCTGCACGTCCACGAGCACGCGCTCGGCGCTGCCGAACTGCTGGTAGAGCCGCATCACGTCGTCCATGTTGGTGATCGGCCGGCCGTTGACGTTGCGGATCACGTCGCCGGGACGCAGGCCCAGCTTCTCGTAGAGGCTCCCGCTTTGCACCTCGCGCACGAGAAACCCGCCGCCGCCGGGGTTCGGCACGATCAGCGCCTGGCTCAGGAATTCCGGCCGGCCGAGCTGCTGCTGCAGCTGGCGCCGATCGACCCGCTGCCGGTCGGAGCCGAGCGGCTGCACGATAGGCGTCATGGCGGCGACTGCGGCCCCCGGCGTTTCCTCCGCGTCTTTCATGAGCACCGCTTCGCGCGCGCCGCCGCGCACGATCACGATGCGGTCGCGCAACACGCTCTCGAGGCGCGCGCCGGGAACGACGTCTTCCCCG
>DASPXL010000405.1:0-6035 GCA_035637375.1 Burkholderiales bacterium | reverse complement strand
TGGTGACGATCGCCATCGGCGCGGTGCCGACCAGCATCACCGGAGCGAGATCGTTCGCCGTGTCGAACGGCAGGTTCGGGATCAGCGCCGGATTGACCGCGTGCGTGTCGAACACGAACACGTAGGTGTAGCCGTCGGGGGCGCTCTTTGCAACGAAGGCGGTGCCGATCGAGCCCGATGCGCCGGTCTTGTTCTCGACGATGAATTGCTGGCCGAGCGAATCGGCGAGCCGGACGCCGAGCAGCCGCGCGAGCGGATCGACCGAACCGCCCGGAGGGAACGGAACGATGAACTTCACGGGTTTGGCCGGCCAGTCGACTGTCTGCGCCACGGCTGCGAGCGCGCCCAGCGCGAGCGCTCCGGCCAAGACAGCGCGAAGAAATGCGCGGATCATGGTTTTCCCTTCTCTGCAGTGAAGGCGGGCAGGTTACCACCGGCCGCCGGTATAATCCACGCGCCGGAGCCGAATTCGCGCAGCGGACGAAACATCCATGAAGATCGCAATGATGGGCTCCGGCGGGGTCGGCGGCTTTTTCGGCGGGCGCCTCGCGAACGCCGGCTATGACGTGAGCTTCGTCGCCCGCGGAGCGCACCTCGCCGCGATGCGCGAGCGCGGCCTCACCATCGAAAGCGAACCCCAGGGCGACATTCATCTCCCGAAGGTGCGCGTCACCGACGATCCGGCGGCGCTCGGCCGCGCCGATGTCGTGATTCTCTCGGTGAAGCTGTGGGACACCGAGGCGGCGGCGAAGAGAATCAGGCCGCTCGTCGGGCCCGGCACCGGCGTTCTCTCGCTTCAGAACGGCGTGGTCAAGGACGACATCCTGCGCCGCGAGTTCGGGGACGCGGCCGTCATGGGCGGCGTCGGCTACGTCGCCACGACCATTTCAACACCGGGCGTGATCCGCCAGACCGGCACGATGCAGCGCGTCATCCTCGGCGAGTACGACGGCCGGAAATCCGCGCGGGCGACGTTTCTCCACGAGGCGCTCGTCCGCGCCGGCGTCGACGCCGAGCTGAGCGGCGACGTGCGCAAGGCGATCTGGGAGAAGTACGTGTTTCTCGTAGGGCTGTCCGCAACCACCACCGCGATGCGCATGCCGATCGGCCCGATCCGCGAAAATCCGCAGACGCGCGCCTTCCTCCTCGAGCTGATGCGCGAGGCGGTCGCCGTCGGCCGCGCGCGCGGCGTCGCGCTAGCCGAGGACTACGCCGAGGGCCGCCTCGCGTTCGCCGACGGGCTTCCCGCCGACATGACCTCTTCCATGCACAACGATCTGGAGCGCGGCAACCGGCTCGAGGTCGAGTGGCTCTCCGGAGGCGTCGTGCAGCTCGGCCAGGCCGCCGGCGTTCCGACGCCGGCCAACCGCGCGGTGTGCGACATCCTCGCGCTGCACGCCCCGGGAAGAAAGCCCGCGTGAAACAGCAATGGCCTCGGGGTGATGGCGCCCGCGGCCCGTTACGCGGAAAGCGCCCGGTCGAGCGCCGCCACCAGCGGCCCGAGCTTGGGCGGGTTGGCCTCGATGGCGATTTTCACTCCGTGTCCTTCGAGCGCCGCGCTGCACACCGGGCCGATCGAGGCGACGAGCGTGCGGTTCAGGTTCGCGGCGAGCGTAGCCTGCCTGCCGAGTCTTTCCGAGAGCGCGAACAGATTGTGCGCCTGCGACGCGCTGGTGAACACGGTGGCATCGACCTGTTTGCGTTCGAGCGCGTCGATCAACCGCACGAGCGGCGCTGTATTTTCGGGGAGCGCCCAGCGGTAGGTCGGTATTTCCACGACTTCCGCGCCCTTCGCTCTCAGCGCTCTGTCGAGCTCCACGTTGGTTTCGCCGTACCGCTGCACGACGACGCGCCCGCCGCGGAGCGACAGGTCCTTCAGCGAATCCAGCACCTCGACGGTCGTGTAAGGTTCTTTTGCGCTGCGATCGATGCGCACTTCGCGCGAGCGAAGCACCGCGGTCGGCTTGGGTCCGCGCGCGGCCACCACGCACCTCGAAAGCAGGCCGAGGAGCTTCGGCGTCATTCCGAGCGAATCGGTGGCGGCAAACAGCGCCTGCGTGCCGACACCGGTCTGGAAAATCGCGATGGTGGGCGGCCTTGACTCGAACTCGCCGATGAGCCGCGCGATCGCTGCATGATCGACGTCGGGCACTTCCGCGAGCGCGGGTGCGAGGATCGCGCGCCCTCCGTGCTTTTCGACCAGTCCGGCAATCTGGTTGCCGAGCCGGCTCTCCAATATCGCCACCGTCTTGGGCTTCACCGAGGTCCGGCCCGGGCAGACCCGGCGGCGATCCCCGACCCGCTTGCGTCAGTAATAGCGCGCCATCATGATGAGGCCCGCAATCACCGCCGCGGCCGAAGTGCAGGCGATGATCCAGCCCGCGTGCTTGGGATGGGCCTCGACCAGCCTGTCGAGCGTCATGCGCATGTCGTCTCCGCCGCGGGCGATTTGCCGGGACGACACCCATCGGTTTGCGTAGCGCTCGAGCGTGAGCTCCGCGTTCGGATAGAACAGCAGCATCGCGCCCACCACGACGCCGAATGCGCTGCCCACGATCAGAAACCACTTTGCGCTTTCGACGGCGATGGCGACCACCGGCACGAAAGGCCTCTGGGCAAGCGCCGAGCTGACGGCGGAAGCGTCGAACCCGGCCGCCAGGCCGAATATCGAGATCAGACCGCCGAGGACAAAGCCTCCGGCGACCCAGCGATGGTACCGGTGCGTGATCCGCTCCGTATCGCGCGGCACCTCGACCGGCTTGAGGACGTGGCGGGTCGACACCCAGCGGTTCAGGACGTTGAAGAGCTGCACCGTCTTCAGGCTGGAGACGATGAGCCCGACCCCGACCGCAAGACCGGCGACGGCCACCACGAGGAACAACACGATCAAGAACTGGACGAGCAAATGCCACATCAAGTTGGCGTAAGACCCCATGTGTCCTCCGATCCTGAAACCGGTTGGCCGCTGATCCGCGAAACAACGCCAAAGTAGCGAGCTTGGCGGATCGCGTCAACTCCGCCCGAATCGGCGACCGAGCGCCTAGGAGTGTTCCGGAATCTCCGGCAGGCCGAGCCCCATGCGGATCTTCCCACCGTTTCGATCGGCTTCATCTAGTCCGCCTTGATTTTCGCGTCGCGGATCACCTTGCCCCACTTCTCGAAATCCTCCTTCACGAGCCTCGCGAACTGCTCGGGCGTGCTGGTGTTCGGCACCAGGCCCTGGCTCGCGAGCTGCTCCCGCATTTCGGGCTGTGCGATGATCGCGCGGATCTCCGAGTTGTATTTCGCGAGGAGGTCCGCCGGCAGCCGGGGCGGCGCCCACACGCCGATCCACAGGTCTACGTCGTAGCCGGTCACGCCCTGCTCGTGCAGCGAGGGAATGTCGGGAAACAGCGGATGGCGCGCCTTCAGGCTCTCGCCCAGCACCTTGATCTGGCCCGCCTTGATCTTCGGAAGCGCAACGTGGACCGGCAGGAACATGGTGGGAATGACGCCGGCGATCAAGTCGTTCTCGGCCGGCGCCGATCCCTTGTACGGAACGTGAACGATATCCAGGCCGGCCTGCAGCTTCAGGAGCTCCATGCAGAAGTGATGGTGCGTGCCGTTTCCCGGGGAGCCGTAGTTGAGCTTGCCGGGCTGCGACTTCACCCAGGCGATGAACTCCTGCACCGTGTCGACGGGCACCGACTTGTGCACCACCAGCGCGAGGCTCGTCGAGCCGACGTTCGTGATCGCGGTAAGATCCTTCACGACGTCGTAGGAGATGTTCGGATAAAGATGCGGCGCGGTGACGATCGACGCGGGGCCGACCATGATGGTATGGCCGTCGGGCGGCGACTTCACCACCACCTCGGTGCCGATCGTTCCGGAGGCGCCCGGCCGGTTCTCGACGAAGAAAGGCTGGTCCCAGCGTGCCTGGAGCCTGGGCGCAAGCAGGCGCGCCACGATGTCCGGGCCCGCCGCGGGCGTGAACGGAACGATGATCCGCACCGGACGCTTGGACATCCCTTGGGCGAGCGCGCCGAGCGGCGCAACGGCTGCGGCGGCGGCAAGCGCGGCGAGCACGCGGCGTCGGGATGGGGCAAGGCCTCGGGTCATCGGATCTTCCTCCTCGAACGGGGATGCGGACGATTATAAGGGCCGTGCCGCCGACCAGGCGATCGAGGATATTTTTCCCGGCGGGCGATCCGGAAGCGATCGTCGTGCCGGAGGTGAAGAGAGCTCCGCGCTGGCGCCGAGCTCAGTGAAGCGTTCGGGCGAAGGTGCGCCCGCGCAGCAGCTCCAAGGCCTCGGGCCGCTCGGACACGATGTCCGCGACGGCGTCGGCGATCAGTTTGTAGGCTTCCTCATATTCCATCTCGCTGACCGGCGCGGAGAAGCCGAGCTCAGTGACGAAAAGCTCGTCCCGCAGGCTGGAGGGGTCGATATAGTCGGGCAAGCCGGTCCGGTCCTGGAGCGAAAAGCCGGAGAGATCCGGGAAGCGGCCGAACACCGCCCCGATGCGGGCCGAGAGCTCCGCTTCGACGCGGTTGAGCTGCGGATTCGGATTCATGGTCTGCGGCATCTCCGTAGGTTTTGCCTGACTCGGTCGATTCCGTTCGATTGCTAGGCTATCGTCGTCCCGCCACCAAGCCAATCGGGTAATTCCCGGGAAGGGCTTTCCAAAAACCCGAGTCGGGATTCCGGGCCCACAGTCGTTTTAACGCAAGTTCCGGGCCCGTCGATGACCGTGTTTCAGGAGATCATTCGGTAAGCACGAAAAGAGCGTGACAAATTCACGGTCCTCGCTCGAGCGACCGCCAGGACCGCCCGGCCCGGCCACGAACTACAATAGGCGCGCACAACGGAGGATCTCAGGGTGTCCGGGATTTCAGCGCGCCTGCTCGCGTTCGTCGGCGCTGCGCTCGCCGCAGCGCCCCTCCTCGCGCCGGCGCAATCGTTCCCCTCGCGGCCGGTGAAGATCGTCGTGCCGACCTCCCCGGGCGGCGCGACCGACGCGTTCTCGCGCGCGCTGGCGCCGCGCCTGTCCGAAGTCTGGGGACAGCCGGTGCTGGTCGAGAATCGCCCCGGTGCAAACCAGATCCTCGGCGCCGACTACGTGTCGAAGTCGGCGCCCGACGGCGCGACGCTCCTCGTCTCGGACGCTTCCTCGTTCGTGATCAACCCGCACCTGTACAGGAAGCTGCCCTACGACGGCTTGAGCGGCTTCACGCCGGTCACGGTGCTGGTGCGTTTCCCGTGGGTGATCGCCATCAACGCATCGGTACCGGCCAACTCCTTTCAGGAACTCGTCGCGTATGCCAAGGCAAATCCGAGCAAGCTCTCGTACGGCTCGTTCGGCCTGGGCTCCTCGGCGCACATCAGCGTCGACTACCTGAAGAACCTGCTCGGGATCGACATCGTGCACGTGCCCTACAAGGGCGCCGGGCCGGCCGTGACCGATCTCCTCTCCGGCCAGATCCAGATGATGATGGTCACCCCGCTCCTGGTCGAGCCGCACGCGCGCTCAGGCAGGCTGAAGCTCGTCGCCGCCGCCACCGCCCAGCGCATCCCGCGGCTGCCCGATCTCCCTACTGTCGCCGAATCCGGCGTCCCCGGCTACGAGGCCGGAACGTGGTTCGCGCTGGTGGGGCCCGCGGGCATCCCGCGCGAGACCGTCGCCAGGATCTACGGCGACACGAGGAAAATCCTCGACAACCCGGGGTTTCGCGAGCAGTACGTGACGCGGCAGTGGTTCGAGGCGGTCGGCAACACCCCCGAGCAGTTCGCCGAGTACCTCAAATCCGAGTACGCGCGCTGGGACAGGCTGATCAGATTATCGCGCGTGAGCGTGGAATAGCCGCGCCATAGTTCGCCATCATCCGGCAGGCGCCCGATTTCGCTACCGGCCCCGCGCCGGGATCAATGCTCAGTGATAAAGTGCGTGACGCACCGGCCGCGGATGCGTTCGGAAAAGGGATCGGCCGGGCGGGAAGCTTCCTTGAAGGAGGAGGGAAATTGGAAGTCGCGGTCATAGGCGGCGGCATCGGCGGGCT
>DASPXL010000404.1:0-4689 GCA_035637375.1 Burkholderiales bacterium | reverse complement strand
TTGCTCCACCGGAGATGAGCGGCGCGGACAAGGACGCCGGCGGGTTCGAGTTCTGATGCCGTTTTCCCCGGCCGAGATCGAGCAGCGGCGAGCGCTTGCGCCGCGTCCCGAGTTTCCGCCCGAGCTGCCGATCTGCGCGAGGCGCGAGGAGATCGCAAAGGCCATCGCCTCGCGTCAAGTGGTCATCGTCTGCGGGGAAACCGGGTCGGGCAAGACCACGCAGCTGCCGAAGATCTGCCTCGAGCTGGGTCGCGGGATTGAAGGACTCATAGGGCATACCCAGCCGCGCAGGATCGCCGCGCGCGCGACCGCTTCGCGCGTCGCGCAGGAGCTTAAGACCGAGCTCGGGGGCGCCGTCGGCTACAAGATCCGCTTCACGGACAAAGTTGGCCCGCGTTCCTACATCAAGATCATGACCGACGGCATCCTGCTCGCCGAGACGCAGGGCGACCGCGAGCTCCGCCAATACGACACGCTGATCATCGACGAGGCGCACGAGCGCAGCCTCAACATCGACTTCCTGCTCGGCTACGTCAAGCAGCTCCTGCCGCGGCGTCCGGACCTCAAGCTCGTCATCACCTCGGCGACCATCGATGCCGAGCGGTTCTCGAAGCACTTCGGCGGTGCGCCCGTCATCGAGGTTTCCGGGCGGCTCTACCCGGTGGAAGTCCGTTACCACCCGGTCGAGTCGGAGGACGAAGACTACGATCTCAACCAGGCGATCAGCGACGCGGCGGAGGAGCTCGCGCGCGAGGGTCAGGGCGACGTCCTCGTGTTCCTGCCGGGCGAGCGCGAGATCCGCGAGGCGGCGGAGACGCTGCGCAAGCACCATCCGCCTCACACCGAGATCCTGCCCCTGTTCGCGCGGCTCTCGGCCGAGGAGCAGGAGCGCATATTCAAGCCGCACGGCGGCCGGCGCATCGTGCTCGCGACCAATGTCGCCGAGACTTCGCTCACCGTGCCGGGCATCCGCTACGTGGTGGACACCGGCCTCGCGCGCGTCAAGCGCTACAGCTACCGCAACAAGGTCGAGCAGTTGCGCGTGGAGAACATTTCGCAGGCCTCGGCGAAGCAGCGCGCCGGCCGCTGCGGCCGGGTCGCAAGCGGGATCTGCGTCCGCCTCTACGCCGAAGACGAGTTCAACTCACGCCCGGCGTTCACCGATCCTGAAGTGCTGCGCTCGTCGCTTGCCAACGTGATCCTGCGAATGAAGTCGCTCGGCCTCGGCACGGTCGAGGAATTCCCGTTCATCGATCCGCCGGCGTCCAAGGCGATTCAGGACGGATATGCGCTGCTCGCCGAGCTGGGTGCCGTCGACGAAGCCAGCGAGCTGACCGAAACCGGAAAGCGGCTCGCGAAGCTGCCGGTGGACCCGCGCATCGGCCGCATGGTGCTCGCGGCGAGACCGGAGAACGCGCTCAGGGAGGTGCTCGTCATCGCCGCGGCACTCTCGATTCAGGACCCTCGCCAGAGGCCGAGCGAACGCGCCGCGGCGGCCGACGAAGCGCACAAGCGCTTCGACGACGAGAAGTCCGATTTCCTTTCCTGGATCAAGCTCTGGAAGTTCTTCGAGGAAGCGCTCGCGCACGGGAAATCCGGCCGCAAGCTGCACGAAGCCTGCCGCGAGCATTTTCTCTCGTTCAACCGCATGCGCGAATGGCGCGATATCCACGGACAGCTCAAGGAGCTGATCGCGGAACTGGAGTGGCGCGTCTCGGAGACGCCGGCGACCTACGCCCAGATTCACCGGGCGCTGCTCGCCGGACTCCTCGGCAACGTCGGCATGAAGACCGAGGAGGGAAATTATCTGGGCGCCCGCGGAATCCGCTTCTGGATTCATCCCGGCTCGGGCGTGGGCAGGAAGGCCGGGCGGTGGGTCATGGCTGCGGAGCTGACCGAGACCACGCGCCTGTACGCGCGCCGCGTCGCCACCATCGAGCCCGAGTGGCTCGAGTCGATCGGCGCGCACCTGGTCAAGCGCCACCAGTACGAGCCGCACTGGGAGAAGCAGCCGGCGCGCGTCGCCGCGTTCGAGCGCGGAACGCTCTACGGTTTGCTGCTGTATGCAAAGCGGCGCGTGCACTACGGTCCGATGGACCCGGTCGAATCGAGAAAGGTATTCATCCGCCGGGCGCTGGTCGAGGGCGACTACGAGACGCGCGCGCCGTTTTTTGTGCATAACCGCAGGCTCGTGCGGGAGATCGAGCAGCTCGAGCACAAGTCGCGCCGGCCCGACGTGCTGGTGGACGACGAGCTGATCTGCGCGTTCTACGAGAGCCTGATCCCGGAAGGCATCCACAACGGCGCGGATTTCGACCGCTGGCGCCGCGAAGCTGAAAGCGCGAACCCCAAGCTGCTGTTCCTCAGGCGCGAGGATCTGATGCGCCATGAGGCGGCGGGGATCACCACGGTGCAGTTTCCGCACGAGCTCCAGATCGCCGGACGCAGCTTCGCGCTCGATTACCACCACGAGCCGGGCTCGCAGCGCGACGGCGTGACGCTGACCGTTCCACTTCTCGCGCTGAACCAGATCGATGCCGCTCGCTGCGATTGGCTGGTGCCGGGGCTCGCGCGCGAGAAGATCACGCGGCTCGCCAAGTCGCTGCCGCAGAAGCTCCGGCACCAGCTCGGTCCGCTGCCGGAGTTCGTCGACGCCTTCCTCGCGGCCAGGGAAACGCAGGACGCGCCGCTCGTGCAGGCGATCGCCCGTTACGCGCGCCGCGAGCAGAATCTCGCCGTTCCGCTCGATGCCTTCCGGCCGGAGACGCTCCCCGCGCACCTGTCGATGAATTTCCGCATCGTCGACGAGCACGGCCGGCAGCTGGGGATGGGCCGCAATCTTGCGCAGTTGCGCGCCGAGTTGGGCCAAAAGGCGGGCGAACAGTTTTCCGAGATCGTGAAGGCCGATGTGCCGGTCGCGGAGTTCACCGGTTGGGAGTTCGGCGATCTCGAGGACGTGATGGAGATCAGGCGCGGCTCCCAGACGCTGATCGGCTATCCGGGCCTCGTCGACCACGGCGACTCGGTCAGCCTCGAAGTGTTCGACTCGGCGGACAAAGCGCGTGAGGCGCACCGCTCGGGGCTGCGGCGGCTTTTCATGCTTCAGCTCAAGGAACAGGCCCGCTACGCCGAGAAGAATCTGCCGGGTCTGCAGGCGATGGCGATGCAGTTCACGGCCTTCGGCGACGCCGCGGACCTGAAGGGGCAGCTGCTCGCGGCCGCGTTCGACCGTGCCTGCATGCAGGAGCCCTGGCCGCGCATACGGGCGGAGTTCGAGCGCCGCCGCGACGAGGCGCGCTCGCGGGTAACGCTGCTTGCCCAGGAGATCGCGCGGCTCGCCGGGACGATCCTCGCCGAGCACGCGGCGCTGCAGAAGAAGCTGCACCAGCTCTCCAAGGCGTTTCCCGAGCCCTGCCGCGACGTTCTGGAAAACGCCTCCCGCCTGTTGTCCAACCGGTTCATCGAACAGACACCCTACGAGCGCCTGCAGCATTTCCCGCGCTACCTCAAGGCGGCGAGCCTGCGCCTGGACAAGCTGCGCGCGGATCCGCAGCGCGATGCGCGCCTCGCCGCGGAGTTTGCGCCGCTCGCCGCCCAGTGGCACAGAGACCAGGCGAGGCAGCTCAAGTCGGGCAACCGCGACCCGCAGCTCGAACAGTTCCGCTGGCTGCTCGAGGAGCTGCGCGTGCAGCTCTTCGCCCAGGAGCTGAAGACCTCCGTGCCGGTTTCGGTGAAGCGGTTGTCGAAGATGTGGCAAACTATAACGCGTTGAAGCCGGACGTCAGCTTTCGCTGACGCCGGTTTAACTCCGCGAGATCGAGCGGCGGCGGATCGACGAATTATTTGATCGAGCAAACATCGTCGCCGCTCATCCCGCGAAAGTCCAGAGGATCCTCAAGTGGAGAGAGTGGCCGGAGCGCTGGTTAGAGGGTTTGTCAGCCTGCTGCATCCGAAGATGCTCTGGCTCATGGTATGGCCGGTGATCGTCGCGCTCGTCATTTGGGCGACGCTCGGCGTGCTCTACTGGAGCGAGGCCGCGCAGTGGATCGCCGCTCAGCTGCACCGGTGGCCGCCGTACGAATGGGCGGTCTCCGTCTGGCCCCTCCATCTCATCGCGGCATGGTTCGGCTGGATCCTCCTGCTGCTGCTGTTCGTCCCGGTGGTTCTGATCACGGCGGTGCTCATCATCAGCGTCGTTTCCATGCCGGCGATGGTCGCTCACGTCGGCGGGCGCGACTACCCGGGGCTCGCCCGGCGGAGGGGCGGGACGATCGCCGGCAGCCTCTGGAATGCCTTCGCTGCGCTCGTACTGCTTGCGCTGCTCTTCTCGGTCAGCTTGCCGCTGTGGCTGATCCCGCTGCTGTGGCCGGTGCTGCCCATCGTTCTGTTCGGCTACTTCAACCAGCGCGTGTTCCGCTACGACGCCCTCGCCGAGCACGGCACCGCCGCCGAGATCGCCGAGATCGTCCGCCGCGATCGGGGCGGGCTGTTTCTGCTGGGCGTCGCGCTCGCGCTCGTCGGCCATGTCCCCGTGCTCGGGCTCTTCACGCCGGTGTACGGCGGGCTCGCTTTCATCCACTACGGCCTCGAGCGCCTCGGCGAGCTGCGCGGCGAGCCGATCGAGGGCGCGGCGACGCGGGTGTGAGATGGGGATCGGGGCGATCATCATCGGCGACGAGATCATCCGCG
>DASPXL010000403.1:0-1961 GCA_035637375.1 Burkholderiales bacterium | reverse complement strand
AATAACAAGACCGGATTGGCGCATTCGCCGGCGACTTCTCGCAGGATGAAGATCGCCTCCGACTCGAGCCAGTCGAGGTGGCTGCGCGAGGGCAGCGCATCGCGATCCGCGCGCGATTTTTCAAGGACTGCGCTCATGACGTCGGCTCGCGGTCGCGCACCAGGCGCCCGTCGGGAGAAAGATGCAGCCCGCATTCGCGCGCCTCGGGCTGTTCCCACCACCAGCGTCCGGCGCGCACGTCCTCGCCCGCAACCGTGGGGCGCGTGCAGGGCGCGCAGCCGATCGAGCGGTAGCCCTGGTCGTGGAGCGCGTTGTACGGAATATCGCCGGCGCGGATCGCGGCCCAGACTTCGTCCTCGCTCCAGTCGGCGAGCGGGTTGAACTTCACGATGCCGTGCGTCGCGTCGTGTTCCTGCAGCTTGAGCTCGGCGCGGGTGACGGTCTGGTCGCGGCGCTGGCCGGTGATCCAGGCTTCCTTGCCTTTGAGCGCGCGCGCAAGCGGCTCGACCTTTCGGATATGGCAGCAGCGCTTGCGCAGCTCCACGCTTTCGTAGAAGGCGTCGCGGCCGAAATCTGCCACGTACCGCGCCACCGCCTCCGGATCGGGCCGGAGCACGCGTACGTCGTAGCCGTAACGCTTGCGGATCGCCGCGATCACGTTGAGCGTGTCGGCGTGCAGCCTCTCGGTGTCGAGGGTGAAGATCTCGATGTCCAGCTTGTGCCGCAGGATGGCGTCCGTGATCACCATGTCCTCGGCCGACAGGCTGGATGCGAGCGCGGCCGGAGAATGTTCGAGCGCCACGCGGGCGAGCAGGCGCTCGAGTTCGTCGAATTTGCGCTTCAGGGTCCCGGTCATGGCTTGCCCGCAGCGAGCCGGCGGCGGAAGAGCGGTGTCGGCCTCAGGACGGAGGTCTGGTAGCCGTCGCTGAAAGTGCCGAACACGGAAAGCGCCGCCTGCGGGTCCTGGTCGTCGCGCAGCGCGAACGCGTCGAACCCGCACTGCTCCATGAAATACAGATGATCGTGGAGCACGTCGCCGATCGCGCGCAGCTCTCCCTTGAATCCGTGGCGCTCGCGCAAAAGGCGCGCGATCGAATATCCGCGGCCGTCGCCGAACTTGGGGAAGTTCACTGCGATGACCGCGAAGCGCTCGACTTCGCCCGCGATGGCTTCGGGACCTTCGTTCGCGTCGAGCCACACGCCGATCTTTTTCGGATGGGCCAGGAAATCCTCGCGACGCGAGAGCCACAGCGCGAGCGGCACGATCACGTCGCCCGACTCCGGGACCTCGGGCAGCCCGCCCGCGGGCCCGCGGCTAAGCAGCAGCCAATTGTCCGCGACGATGCGCCGGTCTTTGATCAGCGTTGCCATACACGAATTCCTTGAAGGGTTCGACGCCGATGCGGTGCACCACGTCGATGAAGCGCTCGGCGTCGCTGTCGCGGCGCGCGAGGTAGCAATCGATCAGCCGCTCGATCACGTCGGGCATCTCGGCGCGAGCGAAGGACGGGCCGATCACCTTGCCCAGCGACGCGGTCACGCCCGGGCGGATCTCGCCCTGGTTGCCGCCGATCTGGATCTGGTACCACTCCTCGCCGTTCTTGTCGACTCCGAGGACGCCGATATGGCCGACGTGATGGTGGCCGCAGGCGTTCATGCAGCCCGAGATGTTGAGGTCGAGCTCGCCGATGTCGTGCAGGTAGTCCAGGTCGTCGAAGCGCTGCTGGATCGCCTCCGCGACCGGGATCGACTTGGCGTTGGCGAGCGAGCAGAAATCGCCGCCCGGGCAGCAGATGATGTTGGTGAGCAGCCCCAGGTTTGGCGTCGCGAAGCCGAGCGCCTTGACTTCCCGCCAGAGCGTATGCAGATCGGATTGCCGGACGTCGGCGAAAATCAGGTTCTGCTCGTGCGAGACGCGCAGCTCGCCGAACGAATAGCGGTCGGCGAGATCGGCGATCCTG
>DASPXL010000402.1:0-6036 GCA_035637375.1 Burkholderiales bacterium | reverse complement strand
GAGCGCGGGGAATTCATGCCCATCGTCGAATGGGTCAAACAGCAGCCGGAATCCGGGGCTCCCGAGGGTCGAAAGGTCGTCGATCTCGCGCGCATGCGCCGGATCGAAAGGGGCCCGGCCGTGCTGAGCCCGATCGGCTTCGGGCGCCCGCTGCGCTAGGAAGAAAAACCCGCCGCTAAAGCGGGATCGCGAGCAGGGTATCCACGCTGCGGCTGTCGAGCACGACGGTTTTTTCCTCGAACTGCGGGTGCTCGCCGTCGATCCGGATGCGGTCGAGGTAGCGGCCGCTCGCGAACAGCACCGACTCGCCGCTGTGCATGATGCGCACGACCTGGAAGTTCGAGGCCGCGCGCGCTGTGCGCGGGTCGAGCCTTTCCACCAGCGTCGAGGACACCGCGTGGCGGTAGCGCTGCGCCTCGTAGATGTTGGCGTGGCGCAGCGCCGAGACGCGGTCGCGCAGCATCGCGCGCGAGTCGGCGTAGATGATCGGCAGCGGCAGATTGCGCTCGAAGTTCTCCGCGGTGGTGATGCGGTAACGGCCCTGTTCGACGAAGAACTCGGGCCACTCCTCCAGCCGGTCGTCGTCGAGCGCGTGAACGTAGCGCGCGAGGAGATTCTCGACGATCAGCTGAAGCTCAACGTCCACCGCGCTACAAACCCATGTGCTTGCGGTACTGCTGCCACAGGCCGCGCACCGAGGTCTCGGTGACGCGCGATTCGTTCGACTCGACGCCGCGCCCACCCATCTCGATGAACGACGCGCGCTCCGATGCGCCCGCCGCGCCGCGCTGCACGAACGCGGTGGCAGCCCCGTCCTCGAGCGAAATATAGCCTGCCGGGCCGATGAGATTGGCTTGTTTCATGCGCAGCTCGGTCATTTTCTCGTCGTCGCTCGCATAGCCGAACGCGGTCCACACGAGCTCCGTCCGATTCACCCCTTTCGGCAGCACCTGGCGCACGGCGAGGCAGTTCATGATCTGCTGCAGAACGAACCCCGGAAACACCGTCAGTATCTGCAGCGTGACGCCGTCGCCGAACTCGTCCACCGACTCGAGCATCTGCGGCGCCTCCAGCCGGTAGCCGCCCGAGGCCGAGCGCATCCCTGCGCGCTCGTACTCGTCGCCGCTCGAGTCCGTCTTCATCATCGTGAAGCTCACGTGGCTGCCGCCGTCCCCGCCGACGATCACACCGCCCTTCTGCTCGAGGCGGTTGAGACGGAAGGTCGAGAAGAAGAGGTGCAGCAGGCTCGCGTGATAGGTGTCCTTGACGTTCTCGAAGTAGAGCTTCCAGTTGCTGGGCAGGATCTGGCTATAGCCGCCGAGAACCTTCACCGGCTCCTTCATCACGCGCCGGATCTTCGCGGCGACCTCGGGGCCGACGTACTGCTCGATGGACGGCGTCGCGTCCGAGAGCGTGGCGAACATCAGGCCGCAGAAGGTCGAGACGCGCAGCTTTCTCGGCGCCTCGCTCTCCGGTCTTGCGTCCCCGGGCATGCCGCCCTGCCCCTTGATGCCGCGCCGGAACGCGACGCCGGTGAGCTTGCCCTCGAGGTCGTAGGTCCAGTTGTGATAGACGCAGGCGATCTCCTTCGCGTTGCCGCGGTTCGCGAGGCACAGCAGCGCGCCGCGGTGCGCGCAGCGGTTCTCGAAGCAGCGCAGCGTCCCCTGCAGGTCGCGCGTCGCGACCACCGGCATCTCGCCGACGAAAGTCGTCTTGAAATCGCCCGGGTTCGGCAGCTCGGCCTCGAGGCCCAGGAAATTCCACGCCGCGCCGCGGTAGATGCGCTCCTGCTCCCGGGCGTAGACGTCCGTGTCCTGGTACACCCAGTAGGGGACGCGCGTGATGCCTTCGGCGGGCCAGACGCGGGTTTCCGGTACTGCGGACATGAATTCCTGGAGGCAATTAGGTGATCAAGCGGATTCTAGCACCGGTAAAATACCGTCGAGACCGAGGAGGAAACATGACTCGACGATTTTTGCTCGCCGCCGCGTTCGCGCTCGCGCTCTGCGCATCCGCGCACGCGCAGGATTACCCGGCGCGGCCGATCCGGATCGTCGTGCCGTATCCCGCGGGAGGCAGCGCCGATCTCCTGCCGCGCATCTTCGCCGAGAAGCTCGGCGCCAAATGGGGGCAAGCGGTGCTGGTCGAAAACCGCCCCGGCGCCGGCGGCAACATCGGCGCCGAGTTCGTCTACAAGGCCGACCCCGACGGCTACACGCTGTTCGCGACGGCCCCGGGGCCGCTCGTCGTCAACCAGAACCTTTTCCGCAAGCTGGCATTCGACCCGTCGCAGTTCGTGCCGGTGAGCGTGATGGCCGCGATCCCCAACGTCCTTCTCGTCAATCCCGGTGTGCCGGCAAGAGCGGTGGATGAGCTGATCGCCTACGCAACAGGGAACCCGGGAAAGCTCAACTACGGTTCGCAGGGCAACGGCACGACCTCCCACCTCACGGCCGAGCTTTTCAAATCCATGGCCGGGGGTTTGAAGATCGCGCACATCCCCTACAAGGGCTCGGCGCCGGGGATGGCCGCCCTGCTCGCCGGGGAGATCGACCTCATGTTCGACAACCTCGGCGTGACGCTGCAGCACGTGAAAAGCGGCAAGCTCAGGGCGCTCGCCGTGTGCAGCGAGAAGCGCGTCGCCTCGCTTCCCGATGTGCCGGCGATGTCGGAGATCCTCCCCGGCTTCAGCTCCGTGGCGTGGTTCGGGATCGTGGCGCCGCCGAAGACGCCGGCGCAGATCGCCGAAAAGCTCTCCGCCGCGGTAGCCGCGGCGATCCGCCAGCCCGACGTGGCGAAGCGCCTCGCCGCGATGTCGGCCGAGCCGATCGGCGGCACGCCCGCCGAGATGGCCGCGCTCATGCGGCGCGACGGGGAGCGCTGGAAGAGCGTGATCGAATCGGCCCGGGTGCAAGCGGATTGATGCAAACATTCGTCATGCCCGCGCAAGCGGGCATCCAGGGATTTTTGGCGACGACAGTGGATTCCCGCTTTTCGCGGGAATGACGACGTCTTGGACATCCGCCCATGAAACTGCCGCGCATCGCCGTCTCCACCGGCGACCCCGCCGGGATCGGCCCGGAGATCGCGCTCAAGGCGGCGCTCGACCCGCAGGTAAGGAAAATCTGCCGCCCGCTCCTCGTCGGCGACCGCGGCGTGCTCGAGACGCACGCCGCCGCCTGCGGTCTGAAGCCGGACATCCGTTCGGTCGCGCGCGCCGCGGATGCGAGCTGGACGGACGGCACGGTGGCCCTCCTCGAGCGCAAGCAGTTCCAGCCGGGCGAGCTCCACATCGGCGCGATCGCCGCGCCGCACGGCGAATCGGCGCTCGACTCGGCCAAGGCCGCGATCGACGCCGCGCTCGCCGGCGAAGTGGACGCCGTGGTCGCCGCCCCGCAGACCGAGAGCTCGATCAAGCTCGCTGGCATCGAGTTCGACGGCTACCCCACCTTCGTCGCGCGCTGCACCGGCGTCCCGCCTGACGACGCGTTCCTCATGATCTGCTTCGACTCGGGCGGCACCGAAATGCGCATCGCGCACGCGACGCTGCACGCGAGCCTGCGCCGCGCGATCAAGCTCCTCACGCGCGAGCGCGTGCTGCACGCGGTCCGCTCGGCGGACTCGGCGCTGCGGCGCATGGGTTTCGCCGCCCCGCGCATCGCCGTTTCCGGACTCAACCCTCACGCGGGGGAAGGCGGCCTCTTCGGCGACGAGGAAGTGGAGATCATCGGCCCGGCGATCGCAAATGCGACGCAGAACGGCGTCGCCGCCGAAGGCCCGTTCGGCGCCGACACGATGTTCCTGAAGAAAGGCTACGACGCCTTCGTCGTCATGGTCCACGACCAGGGGCACATCATGGCGAAGACGCACGCTTTCGCCGGCACCGCGGCGCTCACCATCGGCACGCCGGTGCTGTTTTCGTCGGTGGCGCACGGCAGCGCGCTCGACATCGCCGGAAAGAACCGCGCCGATCCGGGCGCGATCATCTCCGCGATCCGGCGGCTCGCCGGCGCTTCGACCGGCAAGCGCGAGATATGAAGACCATGGAGAAAGTGACGATTCCGGCGCTTCAGCAGATGAAGCGCGACGGCAGGAAGATCGTCGGCGTGGTCGCCTGGGACACCGAGATGGCGAGAATCGCGGACCGCGCCGGAGTGGATCTGATATCGGTGGGCGATTCCGTCGGCGTGAATCTCTGGGGGCACGCGACGAACACGGAAGTCACGGTGGAAGAGATGCTGATCTGCTGCAAGGCCGTGCGCCGCGGCGCGAAGCGCGCCCTGGTCAGTTGCGATATTCCCAATGGCCCGGTTCAAGCAGGAACCGAGGCCGCAGTCAGTGCCGCCGTCCGCTTCGCAAAAGAGGGAGGGGCGGACATGGTGAAGGTCCTGGGCGATCCCGGCGTGGTGAAAGCGATCGTTCGCGCGGGCGTCCCGGTCTTTGCCGAGTTCCATGGCGAGAAGCTTCCCGCCGAAAAGCTGGTGGAGGAGGCAAAGCGATTGCAAGATGCCGGCGCATCGGTTCTGGACTTCAGGCACTCGGGTCCCGTGGCCGGTCCTGCCGTCGTACGCGCGGTTTCCATTCCGGTCATCGGAGGCTTGGGCGGCGGCCCGTGGCTCGACGGACGCGTGCGCCTGGCGCATACCGCCATCGGCTATGCGGCGAAGTGGATCGACTCCCAGAGCGAGACCTACGGTAATGCGGCGAAGCTGAGCCTGGATGCCTTCCGCGCCTTGATCGACGATGTGCGTTCGGGCCGGCAAATCAGGGGCGGTTGACATGCCGACCGCTGTCATCGACGGCATCACGACGCGCTACGAGGTGGTCGGCTCCGGGGCGCCTCTCTTGATGTATTCGCCCGCCGGGTTCGATGCGACCCTGGACAAGTGGAAGACGCAGGGCGTGTACGCCAGGATCAAGCTCCTCGACCACCTGCCGAAGAAGTACGCCTGCATCATTTTCGATCGCCGCGAGACCGGTCAGTCGGGCGGCCGCGTCGAGCCCATCACTTGGGCGCACTACGTGGCGCAGGGCAAGGGACTGCTCGACCACCTGAACATCAAGCGCGCGCATCTCCTGGGCGGCTGCATGGGCTGCTGTCCGGTCGTCGCTTTCGGCGTCGCCTATCCCGAGATGGTGATGAGCATGATCCTCTGGTGGCCCGTCGGCGGCGCCAAATACCGCATCAGCACGCACAGGCGCTTCGCCGATCACCTCGCCTACGTCGAGCAGCACGGCCTCGCGGGCGTGGTGTCTCTCGTGATGCAGGAAGGGAAGCCCTTCAACGCCGAGCCCAGAGGCGGGCCATGGGCCTCGGTCATCAAGAACGACCGCGCGTTTGCCGACGCCTACGCGAAGCTGGACGTCGAAAAGTACAAAAAGCTCGCCGTCGACATATGCCGCACGCTCTTCGACCGCGACACGTCGCCTGGCGCCGAGCCTGAGGACATGCTGAAGATGAACATCCCCGCCCTGATCATTCCCGGCCGTGACGCCTCGCACGCAACGTCCGCCGCCAGGTATTTGGAAGAATGCCTGCCGCGCGCCGAATACTGGGATGTTCTGCCCGACGGCCAGACTGAGGAAACCGCTCCGGCGCGGGTGTTGGAGTTTCTCGATAGCGCAACTACCCGGACCCGATAGCGCGCATTCCAGAGTGCAGCGATTACCCTGTTTCCCAGGGATCGACCACAGCCACTTTCAGATCACGGAAGTGGCGAAGATTTCGGGTAGCGACCGTAGCGGGCCGCGCCTGTGGACTGGCCGTGTAATTCTGGCAGGTCTGCTGTCAGTCCCGTTTTCGCGAAGCGCGCTGCGATACGCGAGCCAAGCTTGGGTGCCGGCCGGTTCTCTTCCCTCAGCGCGTTGCGCAGGATGTGGCGGACTTTTTCTTTCGCGCTGCGCGCATCGCGCTTGGCGTGACGTTTCAAGCGCGATTTCACGTCGTCCTCCAGATGGCGAACGATGAACTGGGCCATTGCAGGCTCCTAAAGGGGGAGCAAGTTCGATATCATGATATCGAACTGATCGAGAGCC
>DASPXL010000401.1:0-9902 GCA_035637375.1 Burkholderiales bacterium | reverse complement strand
GCGAGCTTTCCCGCCAGAGGAAAAAAAGTCTGGGGCGAGGAGTACTTGAACCAGTTGACGCTCATGCAATATCGCCCGATTCACTCCGATGAAATGCGCAGCGCCACCGCCGCCGCCCAGGGCGCGAAGGCCCCCGCGAACACGAGCAGCGCGCCGAGCAGCAGCAGCTGCGCCTGCCCGCCGAGCCCCGAGACGGCGCTTTCAGCCGCGCCCGCTCCGATGATGAGAACCGGAACGTACAACGGAAGCACCAGCAGCGAGAGCAGCGCCCCGGCGCCCCGCAATCCCAGAGTCAGCGCCGCGCCGATCGCGCCGATCAGGCCGAGGACCGGCGTTCCGAGGGCCAAGGATAGTGTCAATGTCCAGAGGGACTCTTGAGGAAAATCAAATTGTAGCGCCAAAACGGGCGAGATCAGGACGAGCGGCAGGCCGGATACGAGCCAGTGAGCGAGCACCTTTGCCGCGACGCTCATTCCAAGAGGAACGGCGCCGAGCAGCATCTGCTCGAGAGTCCCGTCCGCGTGATCGGAGGCGAACATCCGGTTGAGCGCGAGCATCGATGCGAGCAGCGCCGCGACCCAGATGACTCCCGGGGCGATCGCGCGCAGGAGCGCCGGATCGGGCCCCACGCCCAGCGGAAACAGGCTCGCCACGATCACGAAGAACAGCAGCACCGTGAGCACGTCGGAGCTGCGCCGCACGGCGAGCAGCAGGTCGCGATGGATCACGCAGCGCAGCGCCGCCATCATGTCAGCTCGCCTCGAGATCGATGCGCAGCGTCGCGGCGATTCCCGCCTCGAGGTGCGTCGTGAGGATCACCGCGGCGCCCCGCGAAACGTGCTCGGCGATCAGGCGCTGCACGCAGTCGATCGCGGCGGCGTCGAGCGCGGCAAACGGCTCATCCAGGATCCACAGCGGCACCGCCTCGCTCAAGGCGAGCCGCGCAAGAGCCGTTCGGCGGCGCTGCCCCTGCGACAGCACCCGCGCGGGCAGATTCTCGCAACCGGCAAGGCCGAGCCGGTCGAGCGCCTCGCCGATCCGCGCGGGCTGCGCCCGGACACCGGCGAGCGTGCACGCCACGTGCAGGTTCTCGGCGGCGGTCAGGTCATCCTTGATCGCATTGGCGTGTCCCACGTAGACGAGCCGCCGCCAGAATTCCTCCTGCAGCCGCCGGATATTCTCGCCCGCCCAGCGCACTTCACCGCGCGTCGGCTCGAGCAGCCCGCACGCGATCCGCAGGAGGCTGGTCTTGCCGGAGCCGTTGGCCCCGCCGATTCGCAACAGCTCGCCGCCGCGCAACGCGAACCCAAGACCATTGAACAGCGTGCGCTCGCCGCGAGTGCACTGGAGATCGACCGCCTCGAGCGAGGCGATTCCAGGAATATTCTTCACCGCGGCGATCTAGGCGGCGGCGAGCTCCGCCCTGACTTCCGCGAGCAGCTTTTCCGCTTCGCTTCCCCGCACCTGCGTGATGTCGTCCTGGTACTTGAGCAGGGCGCCGAGGGTGTCGTTGACCGTCTGGGGGTCGAGCGTCATCTTGTCGAGCGCGATGAGCGCCTTCGACCAGTCGAGGGTCTCGGCGACGCCGGGCAGCTTGAAGAGATCCATCTTGCGCAGGCGCTGCACGAAGGCCACGACTTCGCGCGAGAGCTTTTCGGCGGCCTCCGGCGCCTTGCGCTTCACGATCTCAAGCTCGCGTGCGGCGTCCGGGTAATCCACCCAGTGGTAGAAGCAGCGGCGCTTGATGGCGTCGTGGATCTCGCGCGTGCGGTTGGAGGTGAGCACGACGATCGGCGGCTCCTTGGCTCTGACCGTGCCGATCTCGGGGATCGTGATCTGGAAATCCGACAGCACCTCCAGGAGATAGGCTTCGAAGGGCTCGTCGGTCCGGTCCAGCTCGTCGATCAGCAGCACCGGCGCTGCGCCCGGCGCTCCTTCGAGCGCCTGCATCAGCGGCCGCTTGACGAGAAAGCGCTCGGAGAAAATGTCCTTCGCGACGGCGTCACGGGAAGCCCCTTGCGATTCCGCCAGCCTTATCTCGATCATCTGGCGCGAATAGTTCCATTCGTATACGGCGGAGGCGATGTCTAGGCCTTCATAGCACTGCAGGCGCACGAGCGTCCGGCCTAAGCCGCCAGCGAGCACTTTTGCGATCTCGGTCTTGCCGACGCCAGCTTCGCCTTCGAGAAACAACGGCCGGCCCATTTTGAGGGCGAGAAAGACGGCCGTGGCGAGGCTGCGCTCGGCGACGTAGTCGGCGCGCGCAAGCAGGGCGAGGGTGTCGTCGATCGACTTCGGGAAGGCGCTCATCCGCGAATTATGCCAGCCCAATCGACAAAGAGGATAAAAAGCCCTCCCCCAAGGGAATTTGGGGGAGGGCCGGCGGGGATCCCCCTCGAGGCGATCAACCCTCGAGATCGGGTCCGGGAGAATTTGATCCCCGACTGTTCACGCCGCCGCGAGGACGGCGCGCGGGCCCCGGGAACCGGGGACTCCCGGATGTTCTATTTTATCGCGGCTTCGACTGCGCGTCTGGCCATTACCGTGATGAGGTGCGCACGATAGTCGGCCTTCGCGTGCAGATCGGAGTTGAGGCCTTTCTCCGGAATCTTGATGTCCGCCACCGACTCGGGCGCGAACTTCGCGGCGAGCGCTTTTTCCATCTGCGCCACGCGAAACGCGCACGGGCCGGCTCCGGTCACCGCCACGCGCACGCTCGAACCGAAATCGGCGACGAACACGCCGACGATCGCGTAGCGCGACGCCGGGTTCTTGAACTTCATGTAGGCGGCGCGCTTCGGTATCGGGAAGGACACCTGCGTGATGATCTCGCTTTTGCCGAGCGCGGTCTCGTAAAGCCCTTTGAAGAAATCGTCGGCCGCGATCTTGCGCTTGTTGGTGACGATGGTGGCCCCGAGCCCGAGCACGCCCGCCGGGTAATCGGCGGCCGGGTCGTTGTTGGCGAGCGACCCGCCGATCGTTCCCATGTTGCGCACCATGCGGTCGCCGATGCCTCCGGCGAGGCTCGCGAGCGCGGGGATCGCCTTTTTCACCGCGGCGGAAGCCGCCACCTCGGCGTGGCGCGTCATCGCGCCGACCGTGACGGCCTTGCTGTCGGCCTTGATGCCCGACAGGCCCTTGACCGTGCCGAGATCGACGAGATCGGAGGGTTTCGCGAGCCGCAGCTTCATCGCCGCGATCAGGCTCTGCCCCCCGGCGAGCAGCTTGGCCTCCGCGTTCTTCGCGATCACCTTGGCCGCGTCGTCGATCGATTTTGCTTTTTGGTAGTTGAACGAGTACATGTTTTTCTCTCCTTGCTTACGCAGCTTTCTTCATTTTGCCGTCCTGGCAGGCGCGCCAGATCCTCTGCGGTGTCGCCGGCATCTCGAGGTCCTTGACGCCCAGCGCATCGGTGAGCGCGTTCATCACCGCAGCGGGCGCGCCGATCGCACCCGCCTCGCCGCAGCCCTTCACGCCGAGCGGATTGTGAGTGCAGGGAGTTTCCTTGGTGCCCACCTTGAACGTCGGAACGTCGTCCGCGCGCGGCACGCAGTAGTCGAGATACGACCCGGTGACGAGCTGGCCCGAGTCCTTGTCGTAGTAACAGCCCTCGGTGAGCGCCTGGCCTATCCCTTGCGTGAGCCCGCCGTGCACCTGGCCCTCGACGATCATCGGGTTGATGATCTTGCCGAAGTCGTCCACGGCGGTGAAGTTGACGATCTTCACGCTGCCGGTGTCGGGATCGACTTCCACTTCGCAGATATGGCTGCCCGCCGGGAAGGTGAAGTTGGCCGGGTCGTAGAAGGCGTTCTCGTTCAGGCCGGGCTCGAGTTTGTCGAGCGGATAATTGTGCGGGACGTAAGCGGCGAGCGACACTTCGGCGAACGCTTTTTTCTTGTCGGTGCCTTTTACGACGAACGCGCCGTCCCTGAACTCGATGTCGGCCTCGGCCGCTTCCATCAGGTGAGCCGCGATCTTCTTGCCCTTGGCGACGATCTTGTCCACGGCCTTCACGATGGCGGTTCCCCCGACCGCGATCGAGCGCGAGCCGTAGGTGCCCATGCCGAAGAGGATCTTTCCGGTGTCGCCGTGGACGATGTCGATGTCCTCGATCGGGATGCCGAGGCGGTCGGCCACCACCTGTCCGAAAGTGGTCTCGTGTCCCTGGCCGTGGGAGTGCGAGCCGGTAAACACCGTCACCTTGCCGGTCGGATGCACGCGGACTTCTCCGGCCTCGAAGAGGCCCGCGCGCGCGCCGAGCGCTCCGGCGACGTTCGAGGGCGCGATTCCGCAGGCCTCGATGTAGCAGCAGTAGCCCAGGCCGCGCAGCTTGCCGCGCCTCGCCGCCTCGGCCTTTCGTCCCGGGAAGCCGGCGACATCGGCGACCTTCAGCGCTTCGGCGAGCGTCGCTTCGTAGTTGCCGGTGTCGTACAGGAGCGCGACCGGCGTCTGATAAGGGAAATTTTTGATGAAGTTGCGCCGGCGGATTTCGCCCGGATTCATCTTCATTTCGCGCGCCGCGGTCTCGACCAGCCGCTCGACGACGTAGGTCGCCTCGGGCCGCCCCGCGCCGCGGTAGGCGTCCACCGGCGCGGTGTTGGTGAATACCGCCGTGACTTCGGCGTAGATCGCGGGCGTCGTGTACTGCCCGGCGAGCAGCGTGGCATAGAGGATGGTCGGGATGCACGAGGCGAAAGTGGAGAGGTACGCGCCCATGTTCGCGGTGGTGGTCACGCGCATCGCGAGGAACCTGCCGTCCCGGTCGAGCGCGAGCTCGGCCTTGGTCACGTGATCGCGGCCGTGCGCGTCGGAGACAAAGGATTCGCTCCGGTCCGCCGTCCATTTCACCGGGCGGTTGATTCTCTTCGATGCCCAGGTGCACACCACGTCCTCGGCGTAGAGGTAGATCTTCGAGCCGAAGCCGCCGCCGACGTCGGGCGCGACCACGCGCACCTTGTGCTCGGGCAGCCCCAGCACGAACGCGGTCATGAGCAGCCGCTCGACATGCGGGTTCTGGTTGGCGACGTAAAGCGTGTAGCTGTCGTCGGCGCGCCAGTAGGCGGCGTTCGCCGCGCGCGGCTCGATCGCGTTGGGGATGAGTCGGTTGTTGACGAACTCGAGGGTAGTGACGTGCGCCGCGCCGGCAAAGGCCTGATCCACCTTCGCCTTGTCGCCGAGCCCCCAGACGTAGCAGGTGTTGTCGGGGGCGATGTCGTGCACGACGGGAGCGCCTTTCGCGCGCGCCTCGCTCGCGCGCACGACTGCCGGCAGCTCCTCGTAGTCCACTTTGACGAGCTCCGCGGCGTCGCGCGCCTGGCTGTAGGTCTCCGCGATCACGATGGCGACGTGGTCGCCGACGTAGCGCGCCTTGCCTTGGGCGAGGCAGGGATGCGGCGGCTCCTTCATCGGCTGGCCGTTCACGCCGGTGATGAGCCAGCCGCAGGGCAGGCCGTTGACCTTGGCCCCGGCAAGATCGTCGCCGGTGAATGCGGCTATGACTCCGGGCGCCTTGAGCGCCTTGTCCTTCCTGATCGACTTGATCTTGGCGTGCGCGTGCGGCGAGCGCACGAAATACGCGTGGGTCTGGCCGGGGAGGGCGACGTCGTCGGTGTAGCTGCCCGCGCCGATAAGAAAGCGATAGTCCTCTTTGCGCTTGATCGAAGCGCCGATATAGGTCGTTGCGCCCATGCTCATCCCCTCATGGTTTGCGAAGCGGCTTTGATCGCCTTGACGATGTTGTGATAGCCGGTGCAGCGGCAGAGGTTTCCGTCGAGCTGCTCGCGGATCAGTTCCTCGCTGGGGTCGGGGAAGTTCTTCACCAGATCGATCGCGCTCATGACCATGCCGGGAGTGCAGAAACCGCACTGCAGGCCGTGGTGCTGGCGGAACGCCTCCTGCATCGGGTGGAGCGTCCCGTCCGCCTTGGCGATGCCTTCGATGGTGACGAGCTCGGCCCCCTCGGCCTGCATCGCCAGCATGTTGCAAGACTTCACCGCGCGGCCGTTCATGTGGATGGTGCAGGCGCCGCACTGCGCGGTGTCGCAGCCGACATGGGTGCCGGTCAGGCGCAGGTTGTCGCGGATGAAATTCACGAGCAGAGTCCGCTCCTCGACTTCGGCGCTTGCGGGTTTGCCGTTGACGGTCAGGGAGACCTTGACGGTCATGATTCGACTCCTTCGGGGTAGGTTGAACTTCTTCTTGGATGGCGTAAGGACAAATTCTTCGGCGAAAAAGGCGCCTCGACAGATTTGTTTTTCAAGGGAGTTGACGCTCCGTGGACCGGGGAGAAATCCTAGACCATGCCCGCGCGGCAATCAATAAGAGCTTGAATCCGCTCGCGCTTGACCCAAGCTTAAGCGGGGTCTACGCTATTGCGTATAATGGTTTGTTAGCATTCAGTAATATTTCCCGAAGCTTCGTCGGAGACAAGGATTTCCCGTGGACAGCGTCGATCTCGAAGTAGTGCGCAGCGCATTGAAATGGGCCGAAGCCGGCCACCGCGCCACCTTGGGCACGGTGGTGCACACCTGGGGCTCGGCGCCGCGCCCGGTGGGCGCGATGCTCGTCATCCGCGACGACGGCCAGGTGATGGGATCGGTCTCCGGGGGCTGCGTCGAGGACGATCTGATCGACAAGGTCAAGGCGAGGGCCATCGCCGCGGACAAGCCCGAGGTCACGACCTACGGCGTGACCCAGGAACAGGCGACGCGTTTCGGGTTGCCGTGCGGCGGCACGCTGCAGATCGTGCTGGAGCCGATCGGCAAGGAATCGAAGCTAAAGGATTTGCTCGGGGTGATCGAGCGCCACGAGCTCGCGGCGCGTTTTCTGGACATGGAAACCGGGAAAGTGCGCATCGAGCCGGGCAAGTGGTCGGACCTGCTCGAGTTCGACGGCAGGATCCTGAAAACCGTGCACGGCCCGCGCTGGCGTCTGCTCGTGATCGGCGCCGGGCAGGTGACCCGGTATCTTGCCCAGATAGCGCAGGCGCTCGACTATCACGTCACCGTCTGCGACCCGCGCGGCGAATACGCCGACGGCTGGGACTTCAAGGAAGTCCCCATCAACCGCGGCTATCCTGATGACGTCGTGGTGGCGATGAACCTGGATACGCACAGCGCGGTCGTGGCGGTGACGCACGACCCCAAGCTCGACGACGCCGCGCTGCTCGAGGCGCTCAAGTCGCCCGCGTTCTACGTGGGCGCGCTCGGCTCGCAGAAGAACAACGACGCGCGCCGAAAGCGCCTCGCCGACTTCGACCTTGCCGCTTCGGAGATCGCCCGGCTGCGAGGGCCGGTGGGCCTGAAGATCGGCTCGAAGACCCCTCCCGAGAT
The DNA here is from genome assembly GCA_035637375.1 of Burkholderiales bacterium. GTDB lineage: Bacteria > Pseudomonadota > Gammaproteobacteria > Burkholderiales > SG8-39 > VBDM01. The sequence continues at coordinate 2,571 of DASPXL010000401.1, read as the reverse complement.
CGCCGTTGCGATCCTCGCCGAGATGACGGCGGTGCGGCGCGGCGTGCAGATACCCGAGACGATCGAGCCGCCGAAGGTCAACGTCTCGGCCGGCTGCGAAGTTCCGCAAAACTAGTTATCCTCCCTCCCCTTCGAGGGGGGGCTTATGGCCGCAAACCTCCGCGGGATCCTTCTTGCGGCAGGCTATTCGAAGCGCTTCGGCTCGAACAAGCTGTTGCAGGCCCTGCCCGCGGGTTCGCCGCAGGCGGGCACGCCGATCGCGCTTGCGTCCGCCCGCCACTTCCTCGAAGCATTGCCCGACTCCGTCGCCGTCGTCCGGCCGCGCGCGCAAAGGCTCGCCGGAATACTGCGCGACGCCGGCTGCAACACGGTCCTGTGCAAGAACGCGGGCGAGGGCATGGGCACCAGCCTCGCGGCGGGCGTGCGCGCGACTTCCGATGCCGACGGTTGGATCGTCGCGCTCGCCGACATGCCGTTCATCCGGCCCGAGACGATCCGGATCGTGGCCAAGGCGCTTCGGGATGGAGCAGCGATCGCGGCGCCTTCGTTCCGCGGCGAGCGCGGTCATCCGGTCGGATTCGCGCGGCGGTTCCTTGAAGAGCTGTCTTCGCTGCGCGGCGACGATGGCGCGCGCCAATTGCTCAAGCAGCATCCGGAGTCGCTGACCCTGTACGAGGTCGATGATCCGGGCGTGGTCCGCGACATCGACAAGCCTTCGGACCTCGAGGCCCAAGCGTAGCGGCTACAGGGCGCGCGAACGATGGCGGGATCCGCGATCAGAGACCGTGGTACCGGTCCCGATGCCTATCTATCGATTCGGGACCGAAGGTCCGCGTGATCCATTGGCCGATCGCGCGCACTACCTCGGCCGGTGCGCGCCCGAAGCGTTGACGCAAGCTCGGACGCGGCCCCGGCTCGAACAGAACGATCCTGCTCGGCGCCTGCGCATGGATCAGCGCGAGCCCGGGCCGGTCGAGCGTGAGCGCATCGTTGGCTTCCAGGAAATGATCGTCCGGGTCCCGATCTTGGGTAATCCACAGCGCTCCGCCGACGCATTCGATGCGCGCACCCGCGGGATCGTAGAGACGGATGACTTGCCGCGCTTCGAGGCGAAGCTCGGCGCGATCGAAGCTGAGGTTCATGGGCGGCTCCTCTCCTTCGGTGTCAAGGCGCTGTCGACTTGATGTTTCATGATCATCCGTTTCATAATGCATTTCACGCATGCACGAGCGCGCTCTGTTCTTACCGCGGCGGTTAGACATCCGGCGAGGGAGATTATTCGGCCGATGCGCCGCGGCATCAAACGATCTTTTCGCATGTTTTGCATGAGAAACAGGAATGCTTAAACGGGTCCGCGAGCTGCCCTCGCTCGACCTGCTCAAGGGCTTCGAGGCCGCCGCCCGCAACCTGAGCTTCACCAAGGCGGCGGCGGAGTTGTTCGTCACCCAGTCGGCGATCAGCCGCCAAGTCCAGACGCTTGAAGATCAGCTCGGGGTGGCGCTGTTTCGCCGGCACCATCGCGAGCTGCGGCTCACCGAGGAAGGACAGACCTTCTACAAGACCACGGGCGAAGTGCTGCGTCTGCTGCGCGACGTCGCGGGCAGGCTAGTCGCGCGGCCGGCCGGCATGCTCACGGTCACGACCACCGTGTCCTTTGCGGCGCTTTGGCTCGTGCCGCGGCTCAACGATTTCCGGCGGCTGCACCCGGGGATCGACATGCGGCTGGCGGCGACGAACGAGATCCAGGACCTCGAGCGCGAAGGCATCGATCTCGCCATCCGCTACTGCACGCCGAAGGCGGCGGGCGCCGGGGCGGTGCGCCTGTTCGGCGAGCTCGTCTTTCCCGTATGCTCGAGATCGGTGCTTGCGGGCCGCAAGCTCAAGTCACCTCAGGACCTGTCGGGACAGGTACTGCTGCACTACGACGATCCCGAGCGGCGCTATCCGTGGCTCAGTTGGGACGTGTGGTTCGAGCTGACGCAGACGCAGGGCGTGAGACCGGCCGGCATGCTGCGCTTCTCGCATTACGATCAGCTCATGCAGGCCGCGATCGAGGGCCAGGGCATCGCGCTCGGGCGCAGCCGCTTCGTCAACAAATGGGTGAAGCAGAGCAAGCTCATCCTGCCGTTCGGAAAGCGTTATATGTGCTCACCCGCGGATTCGCGCGCCTTTTTCATCGTCCTGCCGCCCCGCTCCGCCGCACGCCCCGAGGTCGCGGAGTTTTCCCGCTGGCTGCAAGAGCAGGCGCGAGCCGAGGACGCGGATACCTTGTCCGCAGACCCCGCCCGCGAAACGCGGGCGGGGCTGAGCGGAAAATGACGATATGACGCAGCCGATCCGCTACGCGATCGTTCCGACGCGGCCCCGAAGCGCACCTCCACCGCGTCACCTGCACGGTCGAGGATCCGAGCCGCCGCAAGCCGATTTGTATGCCTGCTCAAAAATAATGACCCAACCCGAGCCGTAGCCACCACGCATCATCTCGGCTAGATCACCAAATGCTTCCCAGTTGCTCTGGGTCAGTTCGACTCGTGTTCGTTCGCGTCCAAGTGCCGTAAACCGCACTTCAAC
>DASPXL010000400.1:0-3504 GCA_035637375.1 Burkholderiales bacterium | reverse complement strand
GCGGCTCAACCTCACATATGTAGTGTTGTCCAAGCGGAAATTGATCCAGCTGGTCGAAGAAAAACACGTGGAAGGCTGGGACGACCCGCGCATGCCCACGCTCGTCGGCGCGCGCCGGCGCGGCTTCACCCCCGAAGGCTTTCGGCTTTTCGCCGAGCGCATCGGCGTCGCCAAGGCCGACTCGTGGATCGAGTTCTCCGTGCTCGAGGACTGCATGCGCGAGCACCTGAACGAGGCCGCGCCGCGCAGGATCGCCGTGCTCGATCCCGTGAAGCTCGTCATCGACAACTACCCGGAAGGAAAGCAAGAGGAGCTCGATGCACCCAACCACCCGCAGAAGCCGGAGCTGGGCAGGCGCAGGCTGCCGTTCTCGCGCGAGCTGTGGATCGAGCGCGAGGACTTCGCCGAGGCCCCGCCCAAGGGTTACTTCCGCCTCTACCCCGGCAACAAGGTGCGCCTGCGCTACGGCTACATCATCGAGTGCGTCGGCTACGACAAAGCGACCGACACGGTGCGCTGCACCTACGACCCGGACACGAAATCAGGCACGCCCGGCGCGGAGAAAGTGAAGGTGAAGGGCAACATCCACTGGGTGAGCGCGAGGCACTCATATACAGCGGAGGTGCGGCTCTACGACCGCCTCTTCAAGGCGCAGCATCCGGGCGCGGGCGACCGGGATTTTTTGAAGGACCTGAATCCGGATTCGAAGAAGGTGATCAGCGCGCAGCTCGAGCCGGCGCTGAAGGATGCGAAGGCCGAGGAGCGCTTCCAGTTCGAGCGCCACGGCTACTTCGTCGCCGACCGTTTCGACTCCGCACCTGGCGCGCCGAAGTTCAACCGGGCGGTGACGCTGCGCGACTCCCGCGGCGGGCACTCCGTCTAGCCGCCGGAGTTTCGAGCCGCATGAGCGCGCTGGAGGCATTTCTCGAGAAAATCCGCGGCCGCAAGGCGCTCGTCGGCGTCATCGGCCTCGGCTACGTCGGGCTGCCGCTCGCGCTGCGCTTCTCGGAAGCGGGATTCCGCGTGCTCGGCTTCGACACCGATGCCGAGAAGGTGCGCAGGCTCAACGCGGGAACGAGCTACCTCCTTCGCTTTCCGGACGCTGCGGTGCGCAAGGCGAGGGATTCCGGATTCGAGGCGAGCGGCGCGCGCAACCGGTACGCCGAGCCCGATGCGCTGATCCTCTGCGTTCCCACGCCGCTCACCGCCCACCGGGAGCCCGACCTGAGCTTCGTCCTCGGCAGCGTCGAGGCGCTCGCCCCGCAGCTCAGGCAAGGCCAGATCGTTTCCCTCGAGAGCACCACTTACCCCGGCACGACGGAAGAAGAGCTGCGCCCGCGCATCGAGGCGCGCGGCCTGCGGGTCGGCGAGGACGTGTTCCTGTGCTTCTCCCCGGAGCGCGAGGACCCGGGCAACCCGATGTCGGTCACCCGCGCGATTCCCAAGATCTGCGCCGGCTCGACCCCGGCCTGCCTCGAGGCGGGCCTCGCGCTCTACGGGGCGGCGATCGACCGCGTCGTGCCGGTCAGCTCGACTCGCGCAGCGGAGATGACGAAGCTCCTGGAGAACATCCACCGCGCGGTCAACATCGGCCTGGTCAACGAGATGAAGATCGTCGCCGACCGCATGGGTCTGGACATCCACGAGATCATCCGCGCCGCCGCGACCAAGCCCTTTGGTTTCGTCCCGTACCTGCCCGGGCCGGGCCTGGGCGGCCATTGCATCCCGGTCGATCCCTTCTACCTCACCTGGAAGGCGCGCCAATACGGCGTCAACACGCGCTTCATCGAGCTCGCCGGCGAGATCAACCACGCGATGCCCGGCTGGGTGATGGAAAAGCTCGCCGCCGCGCTCAACGCCCGGCGCATGTCCGTCAACGGCTCGAGCGTGCTCGTGCTCGGCCTCGCCTACAAGAAAAACGTCGAGGACCTGCGCGAGTCCCCCTCGCTGCGGCTGATCGCGATGCTCAAGGAGCGCGGGGCCTCGGTGGACTACTCGGACCCTTTCGTCCCTGTTTTCCCGCGCGTTCGCAATTACAGCTTCGACATGAAGAGCGTCGCGCTCACGCCGGAGTCGGTCGCGCGCTACGACGCGCTGCTGCTCGCGGCCGACCACGACGCTTTCGACTACGGCATGATCGCGCGGCACGCCCGGCTCATCGTCGACACGCGCGGCCGTTACCTCGAGCCCATGCCCAACGTCGTGAAGGCCTGAGCTACCGGGTAAGCCAGCCGCGCGCGCGAAGCGTGAGCGCCGCGTAGGGAAAGATCCAGGTGAGCGCGAAGAACGAGAAGTATCCGTAGAGGATCCCGAACACGAAATCCCAGGAGCGCTCGCTTCTCAGGTAGTAGAGCGTGTAGAGCGTCGAGACGACCATGATCGCGAGCAGCATGCGCACGATCGAGGCGGGGTCGTGCAGCGCGTTTACGGCCCACAGCGCGATCGCCGAGTACGCGACCGGGAAGCGCAGATTGGTGATGGTGCTCTCGTAGAGCGCGAGCACGCGCGAAACCAGCGGGCGCTTCCAGACGATCAGCGCGAAGCGGAACTCCTCGCGGATGTAGCTGCGGTCCCAGCGCAGGAACATCCTGCACAGCTTGGCGTAGGTTTCGGGCACGACGGTGTGAACGACCGCTGTGCGCTGGTAGACGGTGTCGCAGCCCGCGCGCAGGATCAGGTTGGTGAGCGCGCGGTCCTCGCCGTAGGTGCACGGCGTGCCGAGGAAGGTCTGCCGCTCCCATTCGGAGAGCACCTGGCGCACCACCGAGGCGCGATACGCCGCGAGCGCGCCCGGGCAGCAATAAACGGTGCGGAACACCGATTGCGCGCTGCGCAGAAAATCGAACGACAGGATGAACCGCACGTGCAGCATGCGCGGGATGAGGTTCGCCCTGCGGTTGTGCACGGCGACCTTCCCCGCGACCGCGCCGACCCGGGGATCGCGGAACGGCCCGACGACGGCGAGGAGCGTCTGGCGTTCGATCATGCTGTCGGAGTCCACCGTGACGACGATCTCGCCGCGCGCGCGCCGCAAGCCCTCGGCGAGCGCGCCGCGCTTGCCGCGGTTCTCCGGGAGCCGGATCGGCGTGACCAGGCCGGGGAAGCGCCGCGCGGCGCGCTCGATGTAGCGCCAGGTGTCGTCCTTGCTGCCGTCGTCGATCGCGATGATCTCGAGGCGCCCACTCGGATAGTTCGCCGCGGCAACCGAAACGATCGAGCTCTCCACCATCGCGCCCTCGTTGTAGGCGGGGATGATCACGGTGAGCGCCGGCGCCTCGCCCGCGGCGGCCGGAGCGAACGGCCGGTAGCACAGCCACAGCACGGTGCGCAGGAACATCAGCAGAAGGCCCATGGTGATCCAGATGATCGTCGGCCGCACCCAGAACCCGCCCCAGTGCTGCCTGCGCGCGAGGTCAACGAGCGGCTGGAGCAGCGGGGTCGCAAGCGCCACGTAGGCGAGCGCGATCATGCCCGCGAAAATCGCCGCGACGAGGAAGTAGTCCC
>DASPXL010000399.1:0-5543 GCA_035637375.1 Burkholderiales bacterium | reverse complement strand
CTGTTTCGCGAAATTCCCTGGGGCGGCCCGGAGGTCCTGCCGGAAACCCTCCGGCGCATCGCCGCGCTCCGCTGGCGCCTGAGCGAGCTTCCCACCCTGTGGGACTTGGACCGTCTCGAAGACCTTCAGCGCCTGCCGGAGGAGATACGGGAGAGCTTTATAGCTTTGCGCGGATCAGCGTCTTGACCCGCCCGGAGGGGGAGTTGGGCATGGCCTGTCCTTCGTGATACAAACCCTTTGAAGGTATCACGCTTGCCCCCATCCTTCCTGATAAGCGCGAATCTGCTTGCCAGTTTTCCCGGGCGGTGCTATCGGTAGAGTAGGATTGCACTAAAGGAGGGGCACGCCATGATCCGCAAAGTCGCCTATTTTTCAATGCAGGTTCCCAACCGTCCCGGCGTCGGCGCCGCAATGCTGCAATCGATCGCGGAGGGCAGGCAGAACCTGCTCGCGTTTACCGGGTTTCCGAGCGGGGGCGGGGCGCAAGTGGACTTCGTTCCCGCCAAGCCCGCCGAGTTCGCGCGCGGCGCGAAAAAGCACGGCGTGAAGCTGAGCAAGCGCAAGACCGCGTTCCTGGTGCAGGGCGAGGACAGGGTGGGCGCGCTCGTCAGGATCCTCGAGGCGCTCGCGAAGGCGAGGATCAATATGGTCGCGATGGATGCGGTGACGGCCGGAAGCCGGCGCTTCGGGGCGATATTCTGGGTGAAACCGAAGGACGTGGCGCGGGCGTCGCGGCTGCTGCGCGCAAAATAGCCCGGCCGCGGACCGCGGCGGACTCAGCGCAGGCTGGTCAGCTCGCCCCAGAGCGGCGTGCCGAGATCCTCGGCGAGCACCCAGGCGATGAGGATCACGCCGACGACTGCGGCAAGGTATTCGGCGACTTCGATCCAGAGGTGGCGGTCTAACACGGGAGCGGCTCGATCTGCTATACCGCCAGCATAGTCCGGAGCGCCGGAAAGGGAAAGTCGGGGAAACCCCTACGGGGGAAAAGCCCCTCATACCGCGCCCGCTTTCTTCAGGAGGGCCGCCACGGCCTCGGCGAGCCGCGCGTAACCCGCCGAGTTCGGGTGCACGAGATCGGACTTCAGCGCGTTGTCGGTGAGGATTTTCCTGAGCGCGGTTCCCTCGTAGGGCAACCCGAATTCCTTGGCGATGTCCTCATAGAATCCGGCCGCGGAGGGCAGGAGGCCGGGCTTGGGCACGCCGATCAGCACGACCTGCGCGCCCTGGGCCTTCGCCAGGCGCACCATCGCGCGGATGTTGTTCGCCGCCTGCGCGCCGTCGAGTTTCCTCAGGAGATCGTTGCCTCCGTGGCAAAGAATCACGAGCTGCGGCTTCGCCTCCTCGAGCTCGGAGGCGAGGCGCGCGAGTCCCTCCGAGCTCACTTCACCGGGGACGCCCGAAGCGACCACCTTGCGGCCGATCAGCGCTTCCAGCCGCACCGGGTAGCTCTCGGGCGGGTTGGCGCCGGTGCCGAAAGTCAGGCTGTCGCCGAATGCGAGCACCACCGCGTCGGGCGCGAGGCGCGCGAGCTTCGGCGGGCCGCCGCACGCGGCGGCGAGCGCGAGCAGGAGCAGCGCGGCGCCGCGCAGCTTCATCGAGCGTCCTTCGGCATGGGCACGCTCGCACACTCCTCGAAAATGCGCGCGCGGCAGGTCGCGCACACGGAGCGGTCGAGCCGGGTGAATACTGCGCCGATCGCCTCGCGCTTGCCGCGGAAGATGTTCTCGCGGCCGAACTCGGCGATGTACCCGCCGCGCTCGAACAGCTTCTCGACCGGCTTCCTCAGGCCGTAGAAGTAAAGCTGGCCGCCGGCCTCGCGCCGGCGCCGCGCTTCTTCGACGAGCAGCTCGGCGCCCGCCATGTCGACGAAGTTGATGCTCTTCGACATGAGCAGCAGGTGCTTCTGGCCGGGGCTGTGCTCGCGCAGCGTGTCGAGGTGGCGCTCGACGTGGCTCGCCGCGCCGAAATAGATCGAGCCCTCGATGCGCAGGATCTTGAGCTGCGGGCACTCGGGGAGGCTGTCCTCGACCTCGGTCATCTTGCGCTGGCTGTGGCGCGGATCGGGAACGAGGCTCCTCATGAACGGGTGCGAGGTGCGGTTGAGGTACAGCACGAGCGACGCGAGCACCCCGACGAGGATCGCGAACTCGAGGTCGAGCAGGAGCGTCGCGAAGAAAGTGGCGGCGACCACGGCGCCCTCGCCCCGGCTGGTTGAAAGAATCTTGCGGATGCGCTGAAAGTCGATCAGGCTCCAGGCGACGAGAAACAGAATGCCCGCCACCGCCGCGATCGGCAGATAGGCGGCGAGCGGCGCGACCGCGAGGAGCACGAGGACCAGCAGCACCGCGGCGAACACCGCCGACATCGGCGTCTTCGCGCCCGATTCGTAGTTGATGCCGCAGCGGTTCGCCGAGGTGCTGGTGGGAAAGCCCGAGAAGAACGCCGCGGCGACGTTGGCGAGGCCCTGGCCGATGAATTCCTGGTTGTTGTCGATGCGCTGGCCGGATTTGAGCGCGATGGCATGCGCGATCGACACCGCCTGGGTGAGCGACACCAGCGCCACGGCTATGGCGGCGCCGAGCAGGCTTTGCAGAGTGCCGGCCGACAGATCGGGGATGGAGAGCGGCGGCAGCGCTCCGGCAAGAGGGCCGAGGGTTCGCAGGCCCGTGCGCTCGGCGCCGAGCACCTGATTGAGCGCGAAGGCGAGGAGGCTTCCGGCGAGCATCGCCACGAGCATCGGCGGAATCTTCGGCAGCGCGCGGCGCGAGAGCGCGCCGATCGCAAGCGTCCCCGCGGCCACTACGACAACCCAGGGCTGAGCATCCCCGAGGCGCGAGAAGGTCCCCGCGACAAGCTCGGTGAAGCTCGCCGCGGGCGCGAGCGTGATGCCGAGAAAATTGCCGAGCTGGCTGGCGAAGATCAGCACGGCGATCGCCGCGGTGAATCCGACCACCACGCTGCTCGATATGAAGTTCACGAGCGCGCCGAGCCCCAGCACGCCCATCGCGACCATCATGACCCCCGACATCAGCGCAAGCGTGAGCGCAAGCTCTATGTAGTGCGGCGTGCCGGGCGTCGCAAGCGGAGCAAGCGAAGCGAGCACCATGAGCGACACCGGGTTGGTCGGCCCGGCGACGGTGTGCAGGGACGATCCGAACAGCGCCGCGACGATCGCCGGCACCATCGCGCAATACAGGCCGTACTCGGGCGGGAGGCCGGCGAGCGTCGCGAAAGCGACGCCCTGCGGCAGCACGACGATGGCGCCGACCAGACCCGCGAGCGCATCGGCCTTCAGCGTCGCCGGACCGACCAGCGGCCACCACTTCAGGAACGGGAGCAAGCGTTCGGGCAAAGGGCGGTTCGATACGATCGCGTTCGCCAAGCGGGATGAGGGCAAAAACCTATGGTATCAAACGGGTTATCGGAATGCCGCGTGGTATGCTGCAACCTCGCGCGCCGCGTCGCAATTCGGTGAAACCCGTCTTCGGTAGATCCAGGTTCGAGCACCATGCCCCGCTTCAGCGCCAACATCAGCATGCTGTTCCCGGAGGTCGAGCTTCCCGAGCGCTTCGAGGCGGCGGCCCGGGCGGGCTTCAAGGCGGTCGAGATCCAGTTTCCCTACGGCTGGAGCAAGGGGCAACTCGGCGAGGTCGCGCGGCGCGCCGGCGTCGAGGTGGTGCTCATCAACATTCCCGCGGGCGATCCCGACAAGGGCGACCGCGGCATCGCCTGCCTGCCTTCCCGCGTCGCCGAGTTCCGCGAAGGCGTCGCCCGGGCGATCGACTATGCCAGGGCACTTGGCTGCAAGCAGATGAACTGCCTCGCGGGCGTCGCGCCGCCCGGCATCGACGGCGCGATCCTGCGCGGGACCTGCGTCTCGAACCTCCGCTACGCCGCGGGCGAGCTCGCGCGCGCCGGCATGACGCTGCTCATCGAGCCCATCAACACGCGATCCGTTCCCGGGTTCTACCTGAACAGATCGGCCCAGGCGCTCGCGCTCATGGACGAGGCGGGCGCCGCCAATCTCAAATTGCAATACGACCTCTATCACATGCGGATCATGGGGGACGACCTCGTGAAAACCATCGAGGCTCACTTGGATCGAATCGGGCATATACAGGTCGCCGATGTGCCCCACCGGCACGAGCCCGGCACGGGGGAGATCGATTTCCCCTTTTTGTTCGAGCGCATCGACCGCCTGGGCTATAAGGGCTGGATCGGCGCGGAATACGTGCCCGCGGGAAAAACCGAAGACGGCTTGGCGTGGGTGAAGAAATACTTGTAAGCTGCACGCACAGCGAGGCACAGGCATGAGCATCGCCGCCACCGGCATCGATTTCATCCGCCAGACGGAGGTCGCGGGGCGCCTGCGTCAATTGCTTCCCGCGGATGCCGTGCTGCACGCCGAGGAGGACACCCGCTCCTACGAATGCGACGGTCTCACCGCCTACCGCCAGCTGCCGATGGTCGTGGCGCTGCCTTCGAACGAAGACGAAGTGCGGCAGGTGCTCGCCGCCTGCCACGAGCTGAAAGCACCGGTCGTCGCTCGCGGCGCGGGCACCGGCCTCTCCGGCGGGGCGCTTCCGCGCGGAGACGGGGTGCTGCTGTCGCTCGCGAAGATGCGGCGCATCCTCGCGCTCGACCCGGTGGCGCGCACCGCGCGCGTGCAGCCCGGCGTCACCAACCTCGCGATCTCGGAGGCGGCGGCGCCGTTCGGGTTCTTCTACGCGCCCGATCCCTCTTCGCAGATCGCCTGTTCGATCGGCGGCAACGTCGCCGAGAATTCGGGCGGCGTGCATTGCCTGAAATACGGCCTCACCCTGCACAACGTGCTGCGGGTGCGCGCGGTCACGGTCGAGGGCGAGGCCGTTGAATTCGGCAGCGAGGCGCTCGACGCCCCCGGGCTCGATCTCCTTGCGCTTATGATCGGTTCCGAAGGCATGCTCGCGGTGGCGACCGAGATCACGGTGAAGCTCCTCCCGAAGCCCGAGACCGCCCGCGTCATTCTCGCGTCGTTCGACGACGTCGAGCGAGCCGGCAACGCCGTGGCCGATGTCATCGCGGCGGGCGTCCTACCCTCGGGCCTGGAGATGATGGACCGGCCGGCCGCGCGCGCGGTGGAGGAGTTTGTGCACGCCGGCTACGATCTGGAAGCCGCGGCGCTTCTGCTTTGCGAGGCGGACGGAACGCCCGGGGAAGTCGAGGAAAACATCGCGCGCATGGCCGACGTGCTGCGGCACGCCGGCGCAACCGCCATCCGCGCGTCGAACTCGGAAGCAGAGCGCCAGAAGCTCTGGGCCGGGCGCAAGGCCGCGTTCCCCGCGGTCGGCCGCATTTCGCCCGACTACTACTGCATGGACGGGACCATTCCACGCAGGAAGCTCGGCGAGATCCTGAAATTCATCGCGGAGATGGAGAAGAAATACCGCCTGCGCTGTCCCAACGTGTTTCACGCGGGCGACGGCAACCTGCACCCGCTGATTCTTTTCGACGCGAACGATCCCGACCAGCTCGAGCGCACCGAGCGCTTCGCGGGCGAA
>DASPXL010000398.1:0-2497 GCA_035637375.1 Burkholderiales bacterium | reverse complement strand
GCGGGCGTCGCGCAACAGCGTGACGTGAGACACGAAGCCCTTCGAATCGAAGGCGATGCGCGAGCGCGCGAGCGCGCTCCGCAATTCCGCGACGCACGTCTCGATCTCAACGGGCACGGTCGACGCGCCCGCCCAGGCAATCCGGTTGTGCTTCCAGTAGCCCGGCTGGTCGAGGACGAGCGAGGTGGAGCAAGGGGTGACTTCGGACGCGGCGCGCTCGACTTCCGCGACACGTGCATCTTCCACGTTACCGAGAAAAGCGAGAGTCACATGCAGATTCTCAGGACGCGTCGGCCGGCCGCCGCACACCGAGTGAAGCTCGCGCGCCCAGTGCGCAAGCTGCGCGCGCACGGCCTCGTCGGGCCACAGCGCGAAGAACAGCCTCACGGATTTCGGGGAACGCCCGAACTCGCGCTCAGGGACGACGCTCGAGCAGCGCGATCGCCTCGGCGGCGATGCCCTCGCCGCGGCCGATGGCGCCCAGGTGCTCCGCAGTCTTCGCCTTGATGTTCACCTGGCCGAGGTCGATTTCGAGGTCGGCGGCCAGATTCGCGACCATCGCGGCGGTATGCGGCGCCATCTTCGGCGCCTGCGCGATGAGGGTGGCGTCGAGATTGACGATGGAGAACCCTGCGCGCCGGATTTTCTTGCCGACTTCGCGAAGAAACGCCCGGCTGTTCGCGTTCCGGTGCTTCGGGTCCGTATCGGGGAAGTGCAGCCCGATGTCGCCGAGCGCGGCCGCGCCGAGCAGCGCGTCGCACACCGCGTGAATCAGCACGTCGGCGTCCGAGTGGCCCTCGAGCCCTTTGTCGAAAGGAATCACCACCCCGCCGATCACCAGCCTTCGGCCGGCTACGAGGGCGTGCACGTCGAAGCCTTGTCCGATCCTCACGATGCCGCCTCCTTCAGGATCTGCTCGGCGATTTCGAGGTCGTCGGCAAAGGTGACCTTCAGGTTCTTCGTGCTGCCTTCGATCAGCTTCGGCTTGTAGCCGAGCGCCTCCACGGCGCTCGCCTCGTCGGTGACGTGCGCGGCCTCGCGCAGCGCGCGCAGCAGCATGCCGTGGCGGAACATCTGCGGCGTCTGCGCCCGCCACAGGCCGTCCCGGGACTCGGTCTCGACGATGCGCTGGTCGTCGTCCACGCGCTTCAGGGTATCGGAGACGGGGACGGCCAGTATTCCGCCGATTTCATCGCCCCCGGCGTCCGCGATCAGGCGCTGCAATTCGGCGTTTCCCAGGCAGGGCCGCGCCGCGTCGTGCACGAGCATCCAGTCGTTCGGATCGACCAGGCTCGCCGCGGCGATGATGCCGTTCAGCACGCTGTCGCGGCGGCTCGCCCCGCCGCAGTAAAGCGGCGCGAGCCGATTGCCGAACCTGCTCCAGTCGTGCCTGCGGAAGTCTGCATCGGCCGGCGCGAGCACCACGAACACGACTTCCACTTGGGGCGCGGCGAGCAGGCGCCCGATCGAGTGGTACAGCATCGGTTTTCCGGCGAGCGGCGAGTACTGCTTCGGCCCGGCGGCGCCGAAGCGGGACCCGGAACCGGCTGCGGGGACCAAGCCGAAGAATCGGGAAGTCACTGAATTCGGATGGGATTCGACACTATATAATTATAGCCGGGTCCCGAGTTCAAACTCCGCTTCGCACGCGAGGCGCCGTTTGACTTGGGTTTTGCTATTTCCACTGTGAAAACGATGAGCGCAGTCGTCTCACCCGAAGCGGTCACTCGCGCCGCCCGCCTCCACGGATCGAGCGACGCGCTGGCGCTCGCGCGCGCAGCGCAGAGCTCGCGGCCGGCCGTGGTCTTCTGCGCCCAGGCGACCGACGCGCAGCGATTGAAGGACGAGATCGCGTGGTTCGCGCCGCAGCTCTCGGTGCTGCTGCTGCCCGACTGGGAGACCCTGCCCTACGATCATTTCTCTCCGCACCACGACCTGGTGTCGGAGCGCCTCGCGACGCTCTACCGCATCATGCGCGAGGACTTCGACGTCGCCCTCGTTCCCGCGGCGACCGCGCTCACGCGTCTCGGTCCGCCGTCCTTCCTCGCGGGACACAGCTTTTTCCTCAAAGCAGGAGAGGCGCTCGATCTGGCCGCGCTGCGCGCGCAGCTCACGCTCGCCGGCTACAGCCACGTCACGCAGGTGGTCGCGCCGGGCGAATACTGCGTGCGCGGCGGGCTGATCGATCTGTTTCCCATGGGCAGCGCGCTCCCCTACCGGCTCGACCTTATCGACGAGGAGATCGAATCGATCCGCTCTTTCGATGCGGACACCCAGCGTACGCTCTACAAAGTCCCTGAAATCCGTCTGCTGCCCGCGCGCGAGTTTCCCATGGACGAGGGGGGGCGCAACCAGTTCCGCCGAAGTTTCCGCGAGTCCTTCGAGGGCGATCCCTCGAAGAGCCGCATCTACAAGGACGTGAGCAACGGCGTCGCGCCCGCGGGGATCGAGTACTACCTGCCGCTGTTCTTCGAGGGCACCGCGACGCTCTTCGACT
>DASPXL010000397.1:0-2432 GCA_035637375.1 Burkholderiales bacterium | reverse complement strand
CCGATCCTCCGGGCTCCTCATCGCGCCCGCCCTCGCGCTCAGCGCTCGGGCTGAGGCCCACCGGCTGGATGCCCACGATCTCCCTGCAAAATACCCTTGCTGTGGTCGACGTTCGGGATCGAAGATTCAGTAGTCGCGGCTGACGCCCTCTACGTGAGGCAAATCGCGGCTTTTCCTGCATCGCCCAGTCAAGGTGGTCGAGCGGGGTGGGGAGGTCGAGCGGTGCTCATCTCTCTATCGCCTCCTCGAGGAGGACAAGGCCAATGGGAGTTCGCTCCGGTAGCGCATCTCCTTAAGGACCGTCAGGCGGCCAGGGGGTCGGCGGCGCCTGCCGGAGCGAAGGGTTCGTCGCGGGTGAGCATGTGCCAGATCGCTTCGGCGAGCCGGCGCGCGAGGTCGACCTGCGCGACCTTGGCGCCGCGTTGTTTGCCGAGCCGCGTCTTTGTCCGTTGATAACGCTCGCGGTAGGTGGGGTGGGTGCTGGCGTGGACGGCGGCCTCGACCAGCGCCCTACATGGATGAGGCCGGCGGGTCAAGGGCGACGCTCGAGCGGGTCGGGTGCGGTGGAGGTCCCGGATGCGAGGTGGGTGGCCCTGCCCTACATCGGCGCTCGCGGTCGCGGCGCGGGAGATCGGATTGGGGCTGCGGCGGTTCATTCCAACGCGGGGCAGCACGCCTGTGCCAGGCGCTATGTGGGAACGCGTCGCAAGCTTTTCCATTGATGGGGCCGGTGCTCGCACGGGGATCAAGGTCAGGCGGCCTGCTCGAGCTCGTTGAGGGTGTGGTAGGCGCGGCGGGCGATCTTGCGCGCGACCGTGAGAGTGGCGCGCTGGCCGCCGCGGCGGCCTTTGACGGCGAGGTAGAGGTCGTGGTCGGGGCTGCGGTGCCGGCAGGCGTGGTGGGCGGCCTCGGCCAGTGCCCAGCGGAGCTCGGGCGAGCCCTGCTTGGAGAGCCGGCCGCGCCGGCGGACATTGGCGGATTCGGAGACGACCGGGTCAAGCCCGGCCAAGCGCACGGCCTGGCGGGCGCGGCGGAAACGACGGACGTCGCCGAGCTCGGCGAGGATGTGTGCGGCCAGCACCGGGCCGACGCCGAAGATCGCGCAGAGCGCCTGCAGGCGCCGGTCGCTGCGGGCAAGCTGGCGCAGCTCGACGTCGAGGAGCTCGATCTGCTCGTCGAGCGCGCGAATGATCGCGAGCATCGCGTCGACGCTCGCGCGCGCGGGCGTAGGCAAGGAGAGCGCGGATGCCCAGCGCTGGCCGGAGACGGTCAGCAGCCGGCCGCGGCCACAGGGCCAGCCCTCGTGGGTGAGCAGCGCGTGCAGGCGCTGCGCCCAGCGGTTGCGGTCCCTCGCGAGCGCGTGCCGCAGGCGGGTGCGGTCGCGCAGGTACTGGATCTCATCGGGCGGCAGCCAGGCCTCGGGCAGCATCTCCTTCGCCAGCAGCCGGGCAAGCCAGGCGGCGTCGAGGCGGTCGGTCTTCGGCCGCCGCTTCGAGCCGCCCAAGGCGCGCGCCTCGCCCGGGTCGCAGAGACGTACATCGATGCCGCGTGCCTGCAGCTCGCGCGCGACCCAGCGCCAGCCGGTGGTCGCCTCGAGCGCGACCGCCTCCAGCTTCCCCTGCCAGCGCATCGCCCAGTCGTTGAGCGCCTCGCGCGTGGCCGACAGCCGCTCCTGGGCGAGCTCGCCCGTCTCGGCGTCCAGCACGGCCGCTTGGAAGATCCGCTTGTGTATGTCGATCGCTGCGTAGACCATCTCGTTTGGGCCTCCTTCGTCGATTCGGACTTGACGAGGCCGCGAAGCTATCGCGGCCGCGGGAGGCCCCATCCATGAGATCCAGCGCAACAGCTCCGGCTCTTCGTGCGAGAGGTGGCCGGGCGCGCGCTTGCGGTCCGACTGCCGCACGGTGACGTCGAGGCCGCAGTGGCGGACGGCGTCGTCAGAGCAGCCGAAGCGACGCGCATCGCCCAGTTCGGCGACGATCGCGGTCGCGGTCACTGGCCCGACGCCGTACAGCCGTGCGATCAGCGCCCGGCAGCCGGGCTGATGGCGCGCGTAGAGCGACAGCGCGTGGTCGAGCGGCGCCAGCTCGTCGTCGATCGTCTCGATCATCCGCAGCGCGAGCGCCACCAGCTCGAGCCCTGCGGGCGAGAGCTCGACCTTCGCGAGCGCCTCGCGACCGGCGCGGGTTCGCGGCCGCAGCCCCCGCGGCACGCCCTGGTGGAAGAGCTGCGCCTGCAACCGCTGCTGCCAGGCGGTGCGCTCGTCGATCAGCGTCTTGCGCAGCCGCACGCGCGTACGCAGCTCCAGGATCTGCGCCGGCGGGATCCACGACTCCGGCAGCTCGCGCGCCGAGAGCAGCCTCAGCAACAGATCGCAGTCGGCCCGGTCGGTCTTCGCGCGCCGCTTGCGCCCGCGCTTAGCCGCCGTCTCG
>DASPXL010000396.1:0-4523 GCA_035637375.1 Burkholderiales bacterium | reverse complement strand
CCGATCTTGATGGTCTGGGCGAACGCTCCCGCCGCCGCGAGCGCAAGTCCCAGCGCGGCGGCGAATGCCGCCGATTTTGCTCTTCTCATGTTCCCTCCTCCTAAAAAATCATTGCCAGGCGCGGTTGTCGACCGTGCTCTCGAATGTGGCCCCCGGCGCAACCAGACCCCAGCCGAGCGTCCACTGGTAGGTGTGATCGAAGCGCTCGCGCGTGTAGGGCTCGGGCGGCGCGTTCAGGATGCGGGAGACCTTGAGATCCTTGGCGTCGAGGAACCCCCCGGCTTCCTCGACCAGGTAACGGCCATGCCGCCGGGGATCCTCGTCGATCGCCTCGGCCGCGCGGGCTTCCGCCCTGAACATCGCGGCGAGCGTCGGGCCGTCGAGCTCGTCCCCTGCCGCCTCGCTGCGCGTCGAATGGGACTCCATCAGCACGCGCAGGCCGCGTTTTTCCGCGACGCTGATCCAGGGCTCCATGAGGCTCGCCGCCGCGACCTCGCCCTTCGCGAGCGCGTCCAGCCGCTCCTTCATCGTCCCCGCGAACGCCCACTTGATCTGCTCGCGCTTGAGAAAGCCCTCGAGCAATTTCAGCGTCGTGAAGTGCGAGCCGTTGTAGGGGCTCACGGCGATCGGCTTGTCCTTCAGCTGCTCGGGCTCGTAGATCCGCGCCTTGGGATCGGTGACGATAGCGAAAGTCGACATCGCCGAGCCGAGCGCGACGATTTTCGCGGGGCGGTGCCCGGTCTTGCCGGCCTCGACCGCGCGCTTCATCACGCCCCATTCGCACATGCGGAACTGGTCGCACTGGCCTTGGTCGTAGAGCGCCTCCATGGTGCGATCGAAGACGTTCTCCCGCAGGGCCTGGTGGTCGGAGTTTCGCTGCCCCGAGCCCGGCGTCTTGAGGATGTCGACGTCGAGCCCCTCGTCGCTGAAGAAGCCCTCGTCGCGGGCCACGAGCAGCGGCAGGTCGTGGATCGCGTTCATCATCGAAACCCGCACTTTTTTCAGCGCCTTGGCCATGGCATTCGCCTCCTTCGCGTCCGAGGTGGACAAGTATATTTGACCGGGGGGAAAAATACAGCCCGCCGCTTCAGGCCGCGCCGCCGGCCCGCAGAGCCGGCATCACCTCCCGCACGAACAGGTCCATCGAGCGCATCGCGCGCTCGGGCGCCAGGTCGCCGAAGGAGAACACCAGCATCAGATAGTTGATCCCCGACTCGCGCACCACTTCGGCAAGCTCCCGCGCGACGGTCTTGGGCGCGCCCGTCACCAGCCGCGTGACCGCTGCCGGCGAGGCGGGGTTGACGTTGAGCAGGTCGGGTCGCCCGAGCTTGCGCGTGAGATAGGTCAGATGATCGCTCCAGACCTTGTACGCGGCGCCGCCCGTCCTGGCCGCTTCCGAATCGCTGTCGGCGACGTACACGTGCTGGGACTTGCCGAGCTTGGGCGCGCGCACGTGCGCGTTGTGGCGCCCGGGGTCGTTTCTGTGCCGCGCCCAGACCTCCCGGTACTGCGCGTAGAGCTTGCCCGCCTCCGCGGCGCTGGTGTTGAGCACGGTATTGTAGCCGTGCTTGGCCGTGAACTCGATCGAGTTCCTGTCGCTGCTCGGGAACCACAGCGGGGGATGGGGCTTCTGAAGCGGGTGGAGGTAGAGCTCGAGATCCCGGTAGGAAAAATACTTCCCCTCGTGGTTCAGAACGCGGCTCCCGCAGGCGGCGAAGAAAATGTCGAGCGTCTCGCGGTAGCGCTCGCGCGACTCGTCGATGCTCTTCATGAAGAAATAGGATGACTCGATCGGCGAGACGCCGCGCCCCACGCCTAGCTCCAGGCGCCCGCCGCTCATGTGATCGAGCATGCAGATCTCGTTGTAGAAGCGGAAGGGGTTGTACCAGGGCAGGCAGAAGGTCAGCGCGCCGAGGCGCAGGCGCCTGGTGCGCTGGATCGCGGCCGAGAGCACGAGCGCGGGCGAGCCGTCGATCGACAGCGGCGTTCCCTGGTGCTCGGCGATGTGCCAGGCGTAAAACCCCGCCTTGTCCGCGGCTTCGGCGATCTGCAGCTTGTGCTCGAAGATCTCTCCGGCCGGCGCCTCCGACCACTCGATCCAGTCGAAGATGCCGAACTCGAGCGGGCTTTCCTGGAACGCGTTATCCGTCACGGCCTCTTCCTCCTCTCTTGACAGCAAATTGCAAGATCGACGTCAGTTCTTTGCAAGGAAGCTCGTGCAGATTATCGACGAAGCTCAGGCCGCAGGTCGGCCGATCGGAAAGCCCGCCATGAAAAGATTCCTCCCGGGGTTCATCGCCTTCTCCCTGCTGCTCCCCGCGCACGCCCAGGCCCCGGAGCCCCCGGTCGAATCCAATGCGCTCGGCACGATTATTTTCCTCGTGCTCTTCGTCGGCTTCTGCGTCGGTTTCGTGTGGATGGTGTGGCGGAAGGACAAGGAGAAGAAGTAGCGCGAGCCGGGCGCGCGCCGCGGCGCCCCTGAGAAATCAAGCCTCGATCCCGCGGTAGAGCCAGTCCACTTCCCAGAACGTCTCCGGGGTGCGCTGCGCGAGCAGGTGGTTGCGCAGGTCGCGCGCCCCCCCGCGGCAGTGGATGATGTCCCCGAAGATCCGCGAAGTGATCGTCACCCGCGCGGTGCGCAGGTAGCGCTCCTTTTCGTAGGCGAGGAGCGCGGCGTTGATCTCGCTGCCGGCCTCCTTGAGCTTCCCCGAGAGCACCACCGCGTCCTCGATCGCCATGCACGCCCCTTGAGCGAGGTACTGCACGGTCGGATGCGCCGCGTCGCCGAGCAGCGTGACGCTGCCGCGCGTCCAGCCCGATCTCGGCTCGCGGTCGTGCAGCACCCAGTTCTTGTCCTTGCCGACGTAGCCGAGCATCTCCTGGACGCGGGGCGTGGTGTGCGAGAACGCTTCGGCGAGCTCGTCGGGCCCGCCGTAGTCGCTCCGCTCGCCGCGCTCGAAGCGCTCGCTCGCGACGGTGGCGACGTTGTTCATGACCGTGCCCCCGCGCAGGCGATACTGCACGAAATGCAGGTTGGGGCCGATCCAGATGACCATGTCGTCGAAATGCGAGCGGTCCTTGACCTGGTCGAAGGGCACCACCCCGCGGTAGCTTACGTGGCCGATCGGCCGCGGCGCGCCGTCGCCGATGATGATCTCGCGCACGCGCGAGCGCAGGCCGTCGGCGCCTATCAGCGCCGCGCCCTCGTATTCCGAGCCGTCGGCGAAGCGCGCGAGCACCCGGCCGGCCGCTTCGCCGAAGCTCGCGAGCTCCTTCGAAGTGTGCAGGGTGATCTCCTCGCGCTTCCTGCAGGCCTCCAGCAGCGCGCCGTGAAGGTCGCGGCGGTGCACGACGGTGTAGGGCGCGCCGAAGCGCCCGCGGAACTCGGGCCCGCAGGAAATGCGCGTGAGCTCGCGGTCGGTGAGCGCATCGACGAGGATCAGGTTGCGGGTGAACACCGCCTGCGGCTCGAGGTCCTTCATCACTCCCAGCCAGTCGAGCATGCGGTAGGCGTTGGGCCCCTGCTGGATGCCGTAGCCGATCTCGCCGAACTCGGGCGCCTTCTCGAAGACCCGCGAGCGCAGGCCGCGGCGGGCGAGCGCGAGCGCCGTCGCGACGCCGCCGATGCCGCCGCCGATGACGAGGATTTCCGGAGGAGCTTTTGTCTTCGACACCTGTGGTTTCCTGCTGGCGAGGACCCGGGTCCCTCCGCAGGGTCCGCCGCCGGGAACGTTCCCACGCGCATGAGATTCTACATCCCGGCGCCGCGTCGACGCGCGCGGCGCGGCGTTAGAATGGACGCCATGCATTCCTACGATCACGGCTCAGCCTCGTTCGCGTGGCGGGCCTCGAGCTTCCGCGGCCCCTCGGACTATGTCCTCGAGCTCGGGCCGCAGGATCGCGAAGAGATGCTCGCCGCGCTAGGCGCGCTCGAGAAAAACCGCCGCCTCTCGCCCGCGCACGCGCTCGCCTGGGACGATTTCCGGTTCGGGAGACTCGCCGCGAAGCTCGAGCGCGCCTACGCCGAGGTGCGCTCGGCCAAAGGATTCGTCGTGCTGCGAGGATTGCCGGTCGAGGGATTCGCGCTCGAGCAGTTCACCGCCGCGGCGTGGGGCGTCGGCCTGCACTTCGGCCGCGCGCTCTCGCAGAACGCGCAAGGCGAGCTCATCACCGGCGTAGTCGACGCCACCGCCGAGGACGCGACCCCGCGCCTGTACCGCAGCAACCTGGAGCTGCGGCCGCACTCGGACATCACCGCGATGATTCTGCTCGCCTGCTGGAACAAGTCGCAATCGGGCGGCGCCTCGATCATCGTGAGCGGCGTGAGCGTGCACGACGCGATCCGCGAGCGAGATCCAGAGCTGCTCGAGCCGCTCTACCGCGGCTTCCACTACCATCGCCTCGGCGAAGAAGGGCCGGGCGAGGAGCCGGCGACGCCTTACCGCGTGCCGGTGTTCGCCAACAGGAACGGACAGCTCAGCTGCCGCTACCAGCGCTCGGGGATCGCGGGCGGCCACCGCGAG
>DASPXL010000395.1:0-3851 GCA_035637375.1 Burkholderiales bacterium | reverse complement strand
TCGGCGGGGCCTGGTTGAGCAGCATCCAGTACATCCCGAGCTGCGTGACTGCGTTGGCAAAGGAGGAGAACTCGACCGGCTTGCGCACGTAGCTGTTCGCGCCGGACTGGTAGCTCTTCAGCATGTCCTCGTCCTCGCTCGACGAAGTGAGGACGACCACGGGAATCAGCTGGGTGCGCGGGTCGGCGCGCATGCGCTTCAGGACGTCGATCCCGTTGAGCTTCGGGAGCTTCAGGTCGAGGAGGACCACCGCAGGCAGGGGCAGCGTCTTGAGCCCGGCGTGGCTTCCGGTGCCGAACAGGAAATCGAGCGCTTCGGTTCCGTCCCGGGCGACGAAAACCTCGTTGGCGATATTGGCCTTGCGCAGCGCGCGCAGCGTCAGCTCCTCGTCGTCAGGATTGTCTTCCACGAGCATGATGATTTTTTCCACTATCGCCTCCCCGGCTCAGCCGGTGCCTTCATTTGAGTTTCGCGGCGGACTGTTCGTCCGGCTCAAGCGTCCCTGCCGCCAGGAGCTTCGCCATCGCCTCGGGATCGACCGCCGGGGAGAAGAGATACCCCTGGCCCTGGTCGCAACGGTGCATGCGCAGGAATTCCAGCTGCTCCACGGTCTCGACCCCCTCGGCGATCACGCGCACCGCGAGCGAATGTGCGAGCGAGATGACCGCCTGCGTGATCGCCGCATCGTGCCCTCTCTCGTGCACCCGGCTGACGAACGAGCGGTCGATCTTGAGGCAGTCGATCGGCAGCCGCGACAGGTAGGAGAGGCTCGAATAGCCCGTGCCGAAGTCGTCCACGGCGATCTGCACGCCCAGGGCCTTGAGCCGCTTGAGGATATCGGCCGCCTCCTCGCGATTCTCGACCAGCACGCTCTCGGTGAGCTCGAGCTCGAGGCAGGCCGGCTCGAGCTCGGCCGAGCGCAGGGCGCGGCCGACCGCTTCGACGAAGCCCGCACTGCGGAACTGCTGCGCCGAGACGTTTACGGCGAGCCGCAGCGAAGCGAATCCGGCGTCGCTCCAGGCCCTGATCCGCCGGCAGCCTTCGGTGAGCGCGAATTCTCCGAGCGGGTGGATCAGGTCGGAGTCTTCCGCGATGGGGATGAACTGTCCGGGGGGAATCCACCCCCGTCCCCGGTGGTTCCACCGCATCAGGGCCTCGACGCCGACGATACGGCCGTTCGCGAGGACGACCTGGGGCTGATAGTGGATTTCCAGTTCGTTTTTTCCCAGCGCGAGCCGCAATTCATTCTCCAATTCCACCCGGTCGGTCGCCTGGCGCGTCATCGCGGCGGCGTAGAACTGGAAACCGTTGCGCCCTTCGGCCTTGACGCGGTGCATCGCCGCGTCGGCGTTGCGCAGCAGGATGTCGAAATCCTCGCCGTCGCGCGGATAGATGCTTGCGCCGATGCTCACGGTGACGTGGAGGTCGCGCGCCTCCAGCCAGAACGGCGCGTGCATCGCCTCGCGGATCTTGCGCGCGACGGCGCTTACGTCGTCCGGGCGCGCCAGATCGGTCGCAAGCACGGCGAACGCGTCCGCGCCGAGCCGCGCCACCGTGTCGCCTTCGCGCACCGCGCCCCGCAGCCGGTCGGCGACCATGCGAAGCAGCGTGTCGCCCGCGCCGTGGCTGTAGCTTTCGTTGACGAGCTTGAACCGGTCCAGGTTCATGACGAGCAGCGCCGTTGGGCGGCCCGCGCGCTTCGCGTGCGCGATCCCCTGAAGCGCGCGATCCCCGAGGAGCGAGCGGTTCGGCAAGCCGGTAAGCGGATCGTAATTTGCAAAATACTGCAGGCGCTCCTCGTACGCCTTGCGGTCGCGTATGTCGCGCGCGATGGTGGAGAAAAACCGTATCGTCCCGTTCGGCCCCTTGTGAGCGGTGATCACCTGGGATACCGGAATCTCGGTTCCATCGGCCCCGAGCAGGGCCGATTCGCCGTGCCACAGGCCGTCGCGCTCGGCGGCGCGCCGCCCTTCCCCCTCGACCCGCTCGCTCGCCCACTGCGGGTGGACGTCGATGGTCGATTTGCCGACGTCTCCCGATTCCGGCGCTCCTGTGAGCTTTCGTCCCGCGGCGTTCATGTAGATGATCTTCCCGGTCGGTTCGGAGATGCCGACGTAGTCGCTTGTCGCTTCGAGGACTTGCACCAGCCGCGCGCGCTCCTCCTCGGCGATCCGGACGCGCTCGCGCTCGGAGGCTTCGGACAGGGCGCGCCTCACCGAGGTACCGAGCCGCCGCATGTTGTCCTTGAGGACGTAATCGGTCGCCCCGAGCCGGATCGCCTCGATCGCGCGCTCCTCGCCGATCGTGCCGGAGACGAAGATGAAGGGAACGCCCGGCGCCATCTCCTTCGCGAGGCGCAGCGCCTCCATCCCGTCGAAGCCGGGCATGGAGAAATCCGACAGGATCGCCTGAGGCCTGTGCGAGCTCAGGGCGCGCTTCAGCTCCTCCTCGACCTGGACGCATTCCCAGGAGACGTCGAATCCGCCCTGCTCGAGCGAGCGCAGCGCGAGCTCGACGTCGATTTCGGAGTCCTCGATGAACAGCACCTGGATCGGCATCCTATCCATGGGCTCTTTCCTTGACCGGCGGGATGCCGGCGGTCCCCTCCGCCCCGAACTCGAGCGTAAAAAAGAACACCGCCCCCTTGCCCACCTCGGACTCGGCCCAGATGCGCCCGCCGTGGCGGTGCACGATGCGCTGAACGGTCGCGAGCCCGATCCCGGTTCCGGCGTAGTCGGTCGCGGCGTGCAGGCGCTGAAACGCGCCGAAAAGCTTGTCGGCATAGGCCATGTCGAAGCCCGCCCCGTTATCGCGGACAAAGAAAGTCGCGCGTCCGCGATCTTTCAGGGCGCCGATTTCGATGTGCGGCTTCTCCGACTTCGACGTGAACTTCCAGGCGTTGCCGATGAGGTTCTCGAGGGCGACCTGCACCAGATGCGGGTCGCCCTCGGCGAGCATCCCGTCCCAGACCGAGACTTCCACCGAGCGGTCCGGCTCGCGCTGCTGCAGCTCGCCCACCACCTGTCTCGCGATCTGGCTGAGATCCACCGCCCTGTGCGCGAGGGTCCCGCGGGAGACGCGGGCCAGGTTGAGCAGATCCTCGATCAGCTGCGCCATGTGCCGCGTGGAGCTGCGGATTCTCGCGAGGTAGCGTCGCGCGGCCTCCGGGAGGTGCTGCGGAAAATCGTCGACCAGCGCCTGGCCGAACCCGTCGATCGCGCGCAGCGGCGCGCGCAGGTCGTGGGACACCGAGTAGGAAAATGCCTCGAGCTCCTTGTTGGCCGTCTCCAGCTGCGCGGTGCGCTCGCGCACCCTGTCCTCGAGCTCCGCGTTGAGGCGCAGGACTTCCGCTTCCGCGCGGCTGCGTTCCTCGACCTCGCGCCCAAGCTGGGTGTTCGAGGCCTCGAGCTCCAGCGTGCGGCGCTCGATCTCCGCCAGCATGTCGTTGAACGCCTCGACCAGCGTTCCCACTTCGTCGGCGCTCATCTTCACGGCGCGGCGGGAGTAGTCCCGCCGCCCCACCACTCCCCGCGCGATCTCGGCGATCGCGAGGATCGGCCGCGTCACTATGTTCTGCATCCACGACGACATGAAAAACGCGACCAGCATCGCGGCGATCAGGACCACGGCGGCGATCCCGAGGTAATCGAAGACCCGGTCGAAGAGCTCGTAGTCGGCGCGCAGGTACACCGTGCCGAGGATCTCTCTGTCGTTGACGATGCGCTTGAACAGGACGAGGTCTCCGTCCTCGACGCGCGCGCCGTCGGGCCCGGGCAGCTTCGGAAACGCGTGCTTTTCGTCTTTGCGCTCATAGGTGGCGAAAAGCGCGCCGCGCGCGTTGTAGACGGCGG
>DASPXL010000394.1:0-5838 GCA_035637375.1 Burkholderiales bacterium | reverse complement strand
AGCGCCAGCGCTCGATTCTCGAGCGGAAGTCGGCGTCGAGCACGCCCGGCTCGAGCATCCTGAGGTAGAGGAGCTTCGGGTTGACTGCCCCTGCGACCGCGCCCGCCTCGATCTCGGTTCCGTCCCGGAGCGCGACGCCGGAGACGCGGCCGCCTTTCACGCGTACGGCGATCACGTCCGCCCCAGTTGTGATTTCGACCCCCCGCGCGCGCGCCTCCTTCGCGATGGCCTCGCTGATCGCGCCCATCCCGCCCATCGCATGCCCCCAGGTTCCGCGCTTTCCGTTCACCTCGCCGAACGCGTGGTGCAGGAGCACGTAGGCGGAGCCCGGCGAATAGGGGCTCGCGATATGCCCCACCTGAGCGTCGAACCCGAACACCGCCTTGATGGGATCGCTCTCGAACCAGTAATCGAGGAGCTCGCCCGCGCTGCGCGTCGCGAGCTCCCACAGGTCGCGCTGTTCGGAGCGGGCGAGGCGCGCGAGCCGCCTGCCCAGGCTGAGCGCGCGCAGCCAATCGCGCCAGCCTCCGCCCAGATTGGGCGGCGTCTCGAGGGCGAGGCGGCGCAACGCGTCCGCCGCGGTTTCGATCACGCGGTAGTAGTCGGGAAGGCGCTGCGCGTCGCGCGCAGAAAAGCGCGCGATTTCCCGCTGCGTGTCCGGCAGGGTCGGGCCGAGCTTGAAGGAGCGGCCGTCGGGCAGCGGCAGGAAATTGGCGAAGGGACGCTCGACGATCCGCAATCCGTGATCGGCGAGCCTGAGCTCGCGGACGATCTTCGGGGTGAGGAGGCTCACCGTATAGGCGGCCGTCGAATTGCGAAAGCCGGGGGCGAATTCCTCGGTGACCGCCGCGCCGCCGACGACGGCGCGGCGCTCGAGGACCCGAACCCTGAGACCGGCGCCGGCGAGATAGCAGGCGCACACGAGGCCGTTGTGCCCGCCCCCGACGATGACCACGTCGTAGCGCACGCCGGGACCCGCGCTAGCGGGGCTTCTCGATGCGGTAGACGGCGAGACTGCCGAAGAAGTTGGCAAATGTCCTCACAGGATGGCCGCCGTGCAGCGCGACGCGCTCGAGCACCCGGATGCCGTGGCCGGAGCAGAACGACTCGAAATCGGCGATCGTGAACAGGTGCACGTTGGGGGTGTTGTACCACTGAAAGGGCAGCTCAGCCGATACCGGCATCCTTCCCAGGGCCACCTGAAGCCGCAGGTCCCAGCGTCCGAAGTTGGGAAACGAGACGATCGCCTCGCGCCCGACGCGCAGCATCTCCAGAACGATCTCCTCGGTGTGGCGCACCGCCTGCAGCGTCTGCGACAGGATCACGCAATCGAATGAGCCGGCGTCGAATCCCGCCAGGCCCCGCTCGAGGTCGCTCTGGATGACGTTGACGCCGTTTTTCACGCAGGCGAGGACGTTCGCGTCGGCTATGTCGATTCCGTAGCCCCGGGCGTTGCGCGTCTGCTCGAGGTACTTGAGCAGCAGCCCGTCGCCGCAGCCCAGATCGAGCACCGTCGAGTCGGGCCTGACCCAGGCGGCGATCGCCTGGAAGTCCGAGCGCCCCGAGAGAACGCCCTGCTCCTGCCCGGTCATAGGCGCTCGAAGACGCCGTCGAAGTAGGCGCGCACCAGCGCGTGGTAGCGCCGATCGTCGAGCAGGAACGCGTCGTGCCCGTGGGGCGCGTCGATCTCGGCGTAGGAGACGTCGCGGCGGTTGTCGAGCAGCGCCTTGACGATCTCGCGCGAGCGCTGCGGCGCGAAACGCCAGTCCGAGGTGAACGACACGACGAGGAACCGGGCCCGCGCGGCGGCGAGCGCCGCGGACAAATCGTCGTCGTGCGCAGCCGCAGGGTCGAAATAGTCGAGCGCGCGGGTGATGAGCAGGTAGGTGTTCGCGTCGAAGTACTCGGAGAACTTGTCTCCCTGGTGGCGCAGGTACGATTCGATCTCGAAGTCGACGTCGAAGTGGAACCCGATCGAGCCTGAGCTCAGGGCCCGGCCGAACTTCTCCATCATCGCGTCATCGGAGAGATAGGTGATGTGGCCGATCATGCGCGCAAGGCGCAGGCCCCGGCGCGGCACGACTCCATGCCCGTAGTAGTCGCCGCCGTGGAAATCGGGGTCGGTGGTGATCGCCTGGCGCGCGACCTCGTTGAAGGCGATGTTCTGCGCGGAGAGCTTGGGCGCCGCCGCGACCACGATCGAGTTGCGGATCCGCGAAGGGTAGCCGATCGCCCACTGCAGCGCTTGCATCGCGCCGAGGCTTCCGCCCATCACCGCGGCGAAGGAATCGATGCCCAGGCGATCGGCGAGCCGCGCCTGCGCGTTCACCCAGTCCTCGACCGTGACGACGGGAAAAGACGAGCCGTACGGCTTGCCCGTTTTGGGATCGACGCTCTTCGGGCCGGTCGAGCCGAAGCAGCCGCCGACGTTGTTGACCCCTATGACGAAGAACTTCCCGGTGTCGACCGGCTTGCCGGGCCCGATCATGTTGTCCCACCAACCGACGTTGTCCGGGTCGTCGGCGTAGTAGCCTGCCACGTGGTGGGCAGCGTTCAACGCGTGGCAGGCGAGCACGGCGTTCGATTTCGCCGCGTTGAGCGTCCCGTAGGTCTCGTAGACGAGATCGTACGAGTCGAGCACCGCGCCGCTCTGGAAGCGCAGCGGCTCGGCGAAATGCAGCGTCTGCGGCTTCACGGCCCCGACCGAGCGCGGTTCTATGTGGTTTCTCGGCGTCATAAAAAAACCCGTTTCAGCCTATCGCTCATCAGCGGCTAAACGGGTTGCCCTCGCTTTAGCGGAATTTTGGAGCCTGTGCTTCGTGCTCCTGCGCCCGCAAGCTGATGATCAAATCGGCGCGATGCAAAACTTACCCGATAAGCGCGTCCGGGTCAAACCGGCGCTCCCTCCGAAGTGAGATCGAGCACGCGCACGCCGGCAAGAGGGCCGCTCATCGCCGGGAGGCTCAGGCGTTCAACCTGGCGAGCAGGGCGCGGGCCTTTGCCGGATCGTGCGCGCGGCAGACCCGCCCGGCGAGAGCCTCGACTTCCCCGATGCGGGTGCGCAGCACCTGCTGCTTGATCGCGAGCAGCTGCGCCGGATGCATCGAGAACTCGCGCAGGCCGAACCCGAGCAGCAGGCGCGTCATGGCGGCATCGCCCGCCATCTCCCCGCACACCGCGACGGGGGTCTTGGCGCGTTTCGCGCTGCGGATGGTCTGCGCAACCAGCTGCAGCACCGCGGGGTGCAGCGGATCGTACAGGTGCGCCACCGCATCGTCGGTGCGGTCGATCGCGAGCGTGTACTGGATCAGGTCGTTGGTGCCGATCGACAGGAAATCGAGGTCGCGGGCGAGGTATTTCAGCGACAGCGCCGCAGCGGGCACCTCGACCATGCCGCCGATCGCGATGCGCCGGTCATACGGGATCCTCTGGCCGTCGAGCATTTCCTTGGCGTGCCGGACCGCGGCGAGGGTCTGCTCCACCTCGTGGGCGTGGGCGAGCATCGGGATGAGCAGGCGTATCTTTCCGTAGCGCGAGGCGCGCAGGATCGCGCGCAGCTGCGTGAGGAACATCTGCGGCTCGGCGAGACAGAAGCGGATCGCGCGAAGGCCGAGCGCCGGGTTCGGGCCCGCACGGTCCGCGCCGTTGATGCTCTTGTCGGCGCCGAGGTCGAGCGTGCGTATCGTGACCGGCCGGCCGCTCATGGCATCGGCGACCTCCCGGTAGGCTTCGAACTGCTCGTCCTCGGAGGGCAGATCGTCCCGGTTGAGGAACAGGAACTCGCTGCGGAAAAGGCCGATGCCCGCGGCGCCCGCTTCCCTCGCCTCCTCCACGTCCTGCGGCAGCTCGATATTGGCCTGCAGTTCTACGGCGGCGCCGTCCATCGTGGCCGAGCGCGCGTTGCGCAGGCGCTTGAGTTTCTGCCGCTCGATCTCGAGCAGGCGGCTGCGCTCACGGTACTCGTCGAGCACCTGCCCGCCGGGATTGACGATCAGCACGCCTTCGCGGCCGTCGACGATCAGCGGCTCGCCTTCCCGGATCATGCTGCGCGCGTGATGCAGGCCGACGATCGCCGGGATGTTGAGGCTGCGCGCGACGATCGCCGTGTGCGAGGTCACCCCGCCCAAGTCGGTCACGAAGCCCGCGTACCGGTGCTGCTTGAAGAGAATCATTTCGGCGGGCGACAGATCGTGCGCCACCACGATCAGGTCCTCCTCGTGCGAGGGTGCGGAGGGCGCGTGCCCGGTGCCGAGCATCGCCTTCAGCACCCGCTCGACCACCTGAACGATGTCCTGCTTGCGCTCGCGCAGGTACGGATCCTCCATCTCCTCGAACTGGGACGCGAGGTAGTCCATCTGCAGTATCAGCGCCCATTCGGCGTTGCAACGGCGGTTGCGGATCAGATTGCGCGGCACCGTGGAGAGGTTGGCGTCGTTGAGCAGCATCGCGTGCAGGCTGAGGATCGCCTTCATCTCGGCCGGCGCGCCGGCGGGAATGCCCGCCTGCAGCGCGGCGAGCTCGCCCTGGACCTGGGCGATCGCCCGGTCGAAGCGCTCGAGCTCGGCCTCGATTTCCTGCGGCGCGACCTCGTAGTGCGCGACCTCCAGCCGCGCGGTCGAGACCAGGTGCGCCCGGCCGATCGCGATTCCTCCGGAAACGCCGGCGCCGTGCAGGGTGAAGCTCGCGCCGACGGCGGAGGAGTTTTCTGCGGGTTTCACCCGGGCCTCACTCCTGTTCCCCGAAGCGCTCGGCGATGAGCCGCACGAGAGCGGCGAGCGCGCCTTCGGCGTCCACGCCGTCGGCCTCGATGGTGATGCGGGCGCCCTTGCCCGCGGCGAGCATCATCACGCCCATGATGCTCTTCGCGTTCACGCGCCGGCCGTCGCGCGACAGCCACACCTCCGAAGCGAAGCCGCTCGCGACCTGCGTGAGCTTGGCCGCGGCGCGCGCGTGCAGTCCCAGCCTGTTGACGATTTCAACCTCGGTTCGCGGCATCGCGGAGCTCGGAATTCAGCCGGACCACGCCGTCGCACCCGCCGCTCACCGCCTTCCCCACGACGGCGGCGAGCGGCTCCTCGCGATAGGTGAGCGCGCGGATCAGCATCGGCAAGCTTGCGCCCGCGAGGCCCTCGACCCTGCCCGGCTTGAGCAGGCGCGTGGCGATGTTGGAGGGCGTCGCGCCGAGGATGTCGGTCAGCACCAGCACGCCCTCGCCGCTGTCGAGCTGGCGCGCCAGCTCCTGCGCCTGAGGCAGGATGGCGTCGGGATCGTCGTGAACCGTGACGCCCAGCTGCTGGACCTGCAGCGGCCGCTTGCCGAGCACGTGGCTCGCGCTGTGGATAAGCGCCTCGCCGAAAGCCCCGTGCGAGACGATCAGAATTCCGATCATGAAAACCCCTTTGCAAGCCGAACGAGGAAGCCGCAGCGAAAGGCTTATTGTGCAGCGACGGCGGAAATTCGGTAAGGGGGAGTCAGCTTGAGCATGCGGCTTCTACGGCGTCGAGGAACATCCCGGCGACGTTGAATCCGGTCTGTTGCGTGATCTCCTGAAAGCAGGTCGGGCTGGTGACGTTGATTTCGGTCAGGTAATCACCGATCACGTCCAGGCCGACCAAGAGCAAACCCTGGCGCGCCAGTTCCGGCCCGAGCGCCTCGCCGATTTCCCGGTCGCGCGGCGAAAGCGCCCGCGCGACGCCTGTGCCGCCGGCGGCGAGATTGCCACGGGTTTCGCCCGGCTTGGGGATGCGCGCGAGGCAATGCGGCACGGGTTTCCCCGCGATCAACAGGATGCGCTTGTCGCCCTCGCTGATCTCCGGGATGTAGCGCTGCGCCATCACC
>DASPXL010000393.1:0-6974 GCA_035637375.1 Burkholderiales bacterium | reverse complement strand
AGCTCGGCCTCTACTGGCTGGTCCTCAACGAGCCGCCTCCGTAAAATTCAATCCAGCTTCACGCCCAGGCGCTTGCCGATGCCGCCCCACTTGTCCATGTCGGCCTTGATGAGCGCGGCGAACTCCTCGGGCGTGCCGCCCGCGGGGTCCATGCCTTGCCCGATCAAGGTTACGCCTCACCTCCGCGAGGTGCGGCGCGGGATCGGGCTCTACCGCCCCGTGATCTCGCGCGCGAGATCGGACGCGCCGTACACCTTGCTCAGAGCTTCCAGGATCGCGCCGCTGTGGACCGCGACCGCGCGGTTGTTCCGGCCGTCGAACCAGAAGGCGCCGCCCAGCGAATGGATGTTGCCGTCGAAAATCAGGCCGACGATTTCGCCGTTGCGGTTGATCATCGGGCTGCCGGAATTGCCGCCGATGATGTCGTTGCTGGTCGTGAAATTGAACCGCTGCGCCGGGTTCAGCTTCCCCTTCGCCGCGTGCCATGACGCCGGCAAGGCAAACGGATCGACCCCAGTGTCGCGCGCGAACGCACCGGCGAAGTCGGTGAAGGGCGGGACCTTCCCGCCGCCTTCGTTCCAGCCGGTCACCTCGCCGTACGACAGCCGCAGCGTGAAGGTCGCATCCGGGTAGGCAGTGGTTCCCTGCCGCGCAAATCGCGCCTGCGCGATCGATTCGGCGTTTTTCTGCACGACGGCTTCCACTTCCCGCTCGTAGCGCTTGCGGATGGCGCGCGCCGCCGGGTCGACGGCCAGCGCAAGCTTGATGAACGGGTCGTCCGACTTCGCGATCGCCTCCTTGCCGCCGGCCCACAAGGCCTTGCGCACCGCCGGGTCGCCGAGCCCGGTGCCTTCGATCAATGCCGCGCCGACCTGATCGGGGGACTTTTTGCCGAGCACTAGGTGGACGAAGGGATGGTCCGCGCCGAGCAGCTCGCGCATTTTCGTCAGCGACCAGCCGAGCTTCACTTTTTCATATTCGGGGTAGATCGGCGCGGTGGAAAACAGGCGCTGCTCGAGCTCCGGCAGGCGCGAATCGGTGAACTCGGGCAGGCGGTCCGCGTCCGGCTTCGCGCGTTCCTCGGCGCCGCGCGCGAGCTGGCGCGCGTAGGTGAAATAACGGCCGGCGAAAGCCCGCGCGCCCTCGATTTCGGAATGTTGCGTCTCGATATCGCGATAGACCCGCTGCGCCTTTTCTATCGCATCCCATGCGCCGCCCGCCTTGGCGCGCAGGGCGGGCTGCGAAGCGACGAAGGCACGCAGATCGCCTTCTTCTTTATCCTTCTGCTTCATCAACGCGGGGTCGAGCAGCGCTTTCAGCTCGCCGAGGCCCGCCTTGTAGCTGTTTTCGACGCGGAACAGATCGTTTTCCGCGATGCGCGCCGCTTCAGGTCCCAGCTTGCCGTACTGTTCGAGGACACCGCGCTCTTCGGCAAGGCGCAGCAAGCCGCCGATCAGACGGATATCGCGGAAGGTCTCCAGCTCCGACGTCGTCAGCTGGCGCTGGGTCGAGCCCGGGTGACCCGTGACGAGGACCAGCTCGCCCGCCTCGGCGCCGGCCTTGCTGAACGGGAAAAAGTCCTTCACCTGCGCCGGCTTGCCGTTTTCGTAGGCGCGCAGCAGGGCTATATCGAGGTCGTAGCGCGGGAAGTTGAAGTTGTCCGGATCGCCCCCGAAAAACGCGATCGCCTGTTCCGGAACCCAGGCGAGGCGGACATCCTGGAAGCGGTGATAGCGGTAGAGATGGTAGCGGCCGCCGTGATACAGATCGACCACGTCGCAGCGCGCGGTTTCCCTTTCCGTGCCGACGCAAGCCGACGACAATTTCGCCTCGACGGCGTTTTTCGCGAGCTTGAATGCCTCGCCGTCGAGGCCGGCGACGGCGCCCTTGACCCGATCGGTCACATCGGTGATCCGCTCCAGCCGGTTGAGCTCGATCTCCGGGCAACGCACCTCATCCCGGCGGCCGTGGGCGAGGAAACCATCGACGGCAAAATTTTTCCTGGCGGTCGAAAGCTGGCTCACGCACGCCGACGCGCAATGGTGATTGGTCATCACCAGGCCGTCTTTCGACACGAACGAAGCCGAGCAGCCGCCGGCGATACGCGCCGATGCGCGCATCACGTGATCGACCCAATTTCTACTCGGCGTGAAGTTGTATTCCCCTTGTAAGCGGGAAGCCGGCAGATTGTCCAGAGTCCACATTCCCTCGGCCGCGATCACCGCGCCCGGGATCATCAATGCAGCAGGAAGGAAGCGAGCCCGCATTCCGGCGGCGCTAGAGCGATCCGGCCCGTCGGGGTCGCGTGCGCATCACCGTGCCGGCCTTTCCCTTGCCATCCAGTACAGCAGCGCGACGAGTGCGGCGTACGGGAGCATGGAGAGCAGGTCCGCATGGCCGCCTTCGAAGAACGGGTTGCGGGCGGCCGACCAGGCGGTGACGGCTTTGTCGAAGTCGCCGAGCACGCCGGCCGTGAAGGCGATGAGGATGCCGGCCAGCGCGCCGCCGGCGATGTAGCCGGAGGCGAGCAGCACGCCCGGGCTGCGGTCGCCGGCCGCGGTGCGCTCCTCCTCGCTCGCATTGGCATACGCCGCCAGCCGGTTGCGGCGGCGGTCCACGTACCAGCGCACCATGCCGCCGACGAAGATCGGCGCCGAAGACGCGAGCGGCAGATACACGCCGACCGCGAACGGCAGCGAGGGCACTTTCGACATTTCCAGCACCAGCGCGATGACCGCGCCGAAGATCACCAGCGCCCACGGCAGCTGCCGGTCGAGAATGCCCTTGATGATGTAGGACATGAGCACCGCCTTGGGCGCATCGTACTTGCGCACTACCGTGCCGTCGGGGCGCGTCGCGTGGCTGCCGTTGATGCCCGGGTCGACGAGATAGACGGCGTTGCCGGCATCGTCGACCAGATATTTGCCCGCGGGGCCGCCCGCGATATCGGTCTTGTGCCACACCCGGTAGGCGCCTCGATCCTGCAGAGACTGCGGCCCCTGCAGGGCGGCGGTCTCGGAGAGCGCCGGAGCGTCCGAGCGCAGCCCCGGCGCGACCTGGGCGACCGGCACGTAGACGGTCGCGGCGTCGTTCAGCTTGAGCAGGATCGGCCCGAGCACGACGGCCGAAACGAGCGCGCCGCACAGGATCGCGACCTGCTGCAGGCGCGGCGTGGCTCCGAGCAAGAAGCCGGTCTTAAGGTCCTGCGACGTGGAACCGGCGTTGCTCGAGGCGATGCAGACGATGGCGCCGACCGACAGGGCGGTCACGTAGTAGGGGCCGCCCGTCCACCCCACCAGCAGAAAGATCAGGCAGGTCAAGAGCAGCGTCGCCACCGTCATCCCGGAAATGGGATTGCTCGAGGAGCCGATCTCCCCGGTCAGCTGCGACGAGACGGTGGAAAAGAGGAACCCGAACACGAGAATCAGCAGCGCGCCCAGCAGGTTCATGTGCAAGGGCGCCGCGAGCATGATGACAACGATGATGGCGAGGCAGCCGGCCAGCACCCACTTCATCGGGATGTCCCTATCGGTGCGCCTGATCTCGCCTTCGGCGCCGCCCGCCGCGCCGCCGCCGTACCCTTTCAGGCTCCCGCCCAGGCTGCGCCAGATCGTGGGCAGCGCTCTTGCGAGGCTCACCACCCCGCCCGCCGCCACGGCGCCGGCGCCGATGTAGAGCACGTAAGCGCCGCGGATCTGATTGGGACTCATGTCGTGGATCAGCTTCGCGCCCGGCGCGAGCGGCACCGGCAGCGCGTCGCCGAAGAACTTGATGAGCGGAATGAGCAGCAGGTACGCGAGCACCCCGCCCGCGCACATGATCGAGGCGATGCGCGGGCCGATGATGTAGCCCACGCCGAGCAGCTCCGGGGAAATCTCCACTCCCACCGAGCCGCCTTTCAGGGGCGCTCCGAAGACCTTTTCCGGGACGTCCTTCCAGCCCTTCAACGCGATGTTGACGGTCTTGTAGGCGAGGCCGATCCCGAATCCCAGGAAGATGACCCCGGCGCGGCCCGGGTCCGCCCGCGCTTCGCCGCCCCCGCGCGCCGATTTCGACAGTTCCGCCGCCTTCAGCACCTCGGCGCACGCCGTGCCTTCCGGGTATTTCAGCTCGCCGTGGCGCGCGACGATCAGCGTCCGGCGCAGCGGGATCATCATCAGGATGCCGAGCAGAGCGCCGAGCACGGCCACCAGCATGACGCGCGCGATTTCGAGATCGAACCCGAGAATAAGGATCGCGGGCATGGTGACGCCGAGGCCGAACGCGATCGACTCGCCCGCCGAGCCGGCGGTCTGCACGATGTTGTTTTCGAGGATGGTCGAATCGCGTCCGCCGGCCTTCGAGGCGAGGCGAAACAGCGTGATCGCGATCACCGCCACCGGAATCGAGGCGCTGACCGTCAGACCCACCTTGAGCACCAGATAGAGCGACGAGGCGCCGAACAGCATGCCGAGGAGCACGCCCATGACGACGGCGCGCAAGGTGAATTCGGCGAGGCTGGAGCTGTCGGGGACGAAAGGACTGTGCGAGGGGGCGGGCACGCCGGTTATTCTATAATGCCCGCTCGCCACGGTCTGCATCAATCCTTCTCCGCATATGAAACACCTCCGATTCCTCCTCGCCGCATGGGCCGCAGGCGCGTCCCTGCCGTCGTCCGCGGCCGAACCGGCCCAACCCGTTCCGCCCCGCTTCAGCGTGGGCTACATGGATGCGGGCGCCGATCCGCGCGCCGACTTTGCGCGCTACGCTTTCGGCGCGTGGCAGAAAAAGAATCCCGTGCCGCCCGACAAGGCGCGCTGGGGCAGCTTCAACGAGCTCGAGCAGTTCAACCAGCTGGCGTTGAAGGGCATCCTCGAGGCCGCGGCGGGGCGCCCTCACAAGCCCGGCTCGGTCGACCAGAAGGTCGGCGATTTTTTCAAATCGGCGATGGATACCGCGGCCATCGATTCCGCCGGATTGAAGCCGGTCGAGGCCGATCTCGCGCGGATTGCCGCCATCGCCTCGACCGCCGAGCTCGCGCGCACGCTCGCCGCCCTGCACGATAGTGGAGTCGGCGGCTTTTTCCGCGTCCGGGTCGAGGCCGACGAGAAGAACAGCGAGATCAACGCCCTCTATGCCTATCAGGGCGGCATGAGCCTGCCGAGCAAGGGCTACTATTTCGACGGGCAATTCGAGAAATTCCGCGTCGCGTTCGTCGAGCATGTGGCCAAGATGCTGGCGCTGGCGGGCGACGCGCCTGAAAGCGCTGCGGCCGGCGCGAAGACCGTATTCGAGGTCGAGAAGGCGCTTGCCGCCAACGCCAAGACCCCCGCCGAGCTGCGCGACGCGCTCGCCAATTACAACAAGATGCCGACCGCCGACCTCGCCGGCAAGCTGCCGGTCTTTCCCTTTGCGCGCTACCTGGCCGATCGCGGCATCGTCGGTCCGGCCGCCGCCGATATCATCGTCGGCCAGCCCAAATTCTTCGAGGGCCTGCAGCGGCAATTGAGCGAGCGTCCGCTCAGCGACTGGAAGGTCTATCTGCGCTACCACGCGCTGCGCGCCGCAGCCCCCTTTCTCGCCGCGCCGTTCGAGGCGGAGCACTTCCGCTTCTACGGCACCGTCCTGCGCGGCACGCCCGAGATGGAGCCCCGCTGGCAGCGCGCCGCCCGGGTGATCGACGGCACGATCGGCGAAGCGTTGGGACAGCTCTACGTCGCGCGCTACTACCCGCCCGAGGCCAAGGCGCGCATGGACGAGATGATCCGCAACATCACCGCCGTGATGCGCGACCGCTTGCAGAAGCTCGAATGGATGACCGAGCCCACCCGCAAGAAGGCGCTCGCCAAGTTCGACCGCTTTTTCGCCAAGATCGGCCATCCGGCCAAATGGCGCGACTACTCGAGCGTCGAGATCCGGCCCGGCGCCTTCCTCGCCAACGTCCGCGCCGCGACCGAATTCGAGGTGAAGCGCCGCCTCGCCATGCTCGGCCGGCCGGTGGACAAGGCCGAATGGAGGATGTCGCCGCCCACGGTGAACGCCTACTTCGATCCGACCGCCAACAACATCAATTTCCCCGCCGGCATTCTCCAGCCGCCGTTCTTCGATTTCTCGCTCGATGACGCAGTCAACTACGGCGGCATCGGCGCGGTCATCGGCCACGAGATCACGCACGGCTTCGACGACCAGGGCCGCCACTTCGACGCCGACGGCAATCTCGCGGATTGGTGGACCCCCGAGGATGCCGCGCAGTTCCAGGCGCGCGCGAAGAAAGTCGTGGAGCAGTTCGGCGGCTACGAGCCGCTGCCCGGGGTGAAAGTGAACGGCGAGCTGACCCTCGGCGAAAACATCGCTGACCTCGGCGGCGCGAGCCTCGCCTACGAAGCCTTGCAGCGCTCGCTCGCAGGCAAAGAGCGCAAGCCCATCGACGGGCTCACGCCCGAGCAGCGCTTCTTCCTCTCGTGGGCCCAGGTGTGGCGCACCAACATGCGCGAGAACGCCCTGCGCCAGCAGCTCGCAGTCGATCCCCACTCGCCCGGGAACATCCGCGCAATCGGCCCGCTCGTGAACCTCCAGCCCTTCTACGACGCCTTCGGCATCAGGGAAGGCGATCCGATGTGGCGCAGACCCGAGGACCGCGCCAAGATCTGGTGAGCGCGCGGCGGCGCCGGCGCGCCCCGGGACATGCGAATGCGAAAGCTTTTTCTTCTTCTGTCGTTCCTGGGCGCGTCTTGTCCCTTTCCCGCGTCGGCCCAGCGGCCGGCGGAAACGCCGCTGACCTCGCTTCCCTACACACCCGGCCTCGACGTGAGCGCAATGGACAAGTCGGCGGATCCCTGCGCCGACTTCTACCGGTTCGCCTGCGGCGGATGGATCAAGAACAACCCCATCCCGCCCGACGAGTCGCGCTGGAGCGTGTACGGCAAGCTCGCCCGGGAGAACCAGCGTTTCCTCTGGGGAATTCTCGAGGGCTTGGCGAAGGGCGCCGCCGGCCG
>DASPXL010000392.1:0-1532 GCA_035637375.1 Burkholderiales bacterium | reverse complement strand
GCCTGCTCGCTCTGCTTGTAGTACGCGTAGGCGGTCTCGATCTGCGCCTGCTGCGAGTAGCGCCCGTAGGGGAAACGCGCCTCGAGTGTTTCATAATGCTTGATCGCGAGGTCGTACTGCCCGCTGTCCAGCGACTCCTTCGCTTCTTGATAGAGCTTCGCGGCCGACCAGCCGGAGCTCGGGTCGCGCTTGTCGAGGGAGGAACAAGCCGCCAGCAGCAATATGAATAAAGCTACACTACGTTTCATGATGGACCGCGCCGATGAAGGGGGAAATTATACCGCGGGGAGCGTGACCCGACGCGTTCCCGAGACTCTTGCGGGACTGCGCCTGGACAAGGCTCTTGCCCGGATGTTTCCCGAGCATTCGCGCAACCGCCTGCAGAAATGGCTCAGGGAGGGGCACGTCAGCCTCGATTCGCGCGCCGCCAAGCCCAAGCAGAAGATCTGGGGCGGCGAGCGCGTCGATATCCGCGCGCAGGCCGGCCCGGCGGAGACTGCGTTTCGCGCCGAGCGCATTGCTCTGGACATCGTCCACGAGGACGAGGCCGTGCTGGTGATCGACAAGCCGGCGGGGCTGGTGGTCCATCCGGGCAGCGGCAACTGGCAGGGGACGCTCCTCAACGCGCTCCTGCACCATTCACCGCAGCTCGCGGCGATTCCCAGGGCCGGTATCGTGCATCGGCTCGACAAGGGCACGAGCGGGCTGCTCGTCGTGGCGAAGACTTTGCGGGCGCAGACCGATCTGGTTCGGCAGCTGCAGGCTCGAACGGTGAAGCGCGAATATCTTGCAGTGGTGCAGGGGGTGGTCCGGTCGGACGGGGAAATTGCCGCGCCCGTCGGACGCGACCCGCGCGACCGTGTACGCATGGCTGTCGTGAGCGGCGGCAGGCCTGCCCTGACTCGATACAAGGTGGCGAGACGCTTCGCCGATGCCACCTTGCTCGAATGCAGCCTCGCCACCGGCAGGACGCACCAGATCCGCGTGCACATGCAGTCGCTCGGCCATCCGTTGCTCGGCGACCCGACCTACCGCGGCAAGCGGCGGGGAAAATCGCAAGCTGTGCAGCTTCGGCGCCAGGCCTTGCACGCTGTCCGGCTCGAGTTTTCACACCCGGTTTCCGGCGCGCGCAGGCGCTTCACCGCGCCCCTTCCCGAAGATTTCCAGGCGCTCCTGGACTCGCTCGAGTGAGCAGAGCGCCGCACCCCGAGTGGATTATTCCGGTCTGGCCGGCGGCCGGGCGGGTGCGCGCGCTCATCACCACGCGCGCGGGCGGGGTGAGCTCGGGTGATTTCGCAAGCCTCAATCTGGGCGCCCGCGTCGGCGATGACCCGCAGCGCGTCGCGCGCAACCGCGCCATCCTGAGGGCGTGCCTGCCCGCGGAGCCCGCGTGGATGAAGCAGGTGCACGGGACGGTCGTGGTCGACGCCGCGAAGGCGACGCCGGACACCGAAGCCGATGGGGCCGTAGCTCGCGCCGCAGGCTCGGTCTGCGCGGTGCTGACCGCAGACTGTCTGCCGGTCCTGCTCAGC
>DASPXL010000391.1:0-2840 GCA_035637375.1 Burkholderiales bacterium | reverse complement strand
AGCGAGACTGCAAGCTGTCGCGTTCGCTTTTGCAGCCGGCGCGGTCGCGACGGGAGCACAAGGCCAGGGCCTGGTCACCACGCACAAGCTGTCGGCGGCGCTGGCGAACCAGCTCGTCGGCGATTCGGTCGCGGCCTGCGCGCAGAAGGGTTACCAGGTGGTCGCGGTGGTCGTCGATCTCGACGGCGTCCGCCAGGCCGTGCTGCGCGGCGACGGCGCGCCGATCCACTCGATGGACAACGCCTATTACAAGGCCTACTCGGCAGCCTCGCTTACTCTGGGGCGCAAGGAAGAGAGCACCCGAGCGGTCGCCGAGCGGATGGCGAAGAACCCGCCGAGCACGGTGCCGCAGACGCCCCTGCCCAACGTCACCTACGCGGTCGGCGGAGTGACGATCATGGCGGGCGGAGCGGCGATCGGCGCGATCGGAGTAAGCGGCGCTCCCGGCGGCCAGTTCGACGAGGAGTGCGCCCGCGGGGCCCTCGCCAAGATCAAGGATCGGATGAAATAAACGCGCGTTTGCCTGTGAGCTCGGGTGAATGGCGGGTCAAGGTCGGAAAAGAGGAAACCTCCGCGACCTTCGAGCCCGCGCTGGCGTCACCCGGCGGCGCGCTCTTTGTCTGCGCGCACGGCGCCGGCGGCCACATGTCCGATCGCGGCATGCTCGCAGTAGCCGAGCACCTGCGCGGAGGTGGGCTCGACGTCGTTCGCTTCAACTTCCTCTACCGTGAGAAAGGGTCCAGCCATCCGGACACCATGCCCCGCCTGAAGGAATGCGTCGCCGCCGTGGTTTCGCACGCCCGTCGCGAGCTCGCCCCGCAAACACTCATTCTCGGCGGACGCTCGATGGGCGGACGGGCCGCTTCGATGCTCGCAGCGGACGGATTTTCCTGCGACGCCCTGCTGCTCCTCGCCTATCCTCTTCATCCAGCAGGCAAGCCGGAGGAACTTCGCGACACGCACCTCGCGAAAATCAGCATGCCGGTCCTATGCCTGAACGGCACCCGCGACGCGCTTTGCCGGCGCGATTTGATGGACGCCGTCGTCGATCGTCTGACCGGGCGGTGGACGATGCATTGGCTGGAAGGCGCCGATCACGGCTTCCGCGTCCTCAAGACTTCGGGGAGATCGGATGGGGACGTTTTGGATGAGATCGCGGAGGCGTGCGGTGCTTGGGTACCAGGTCTGAGGGGAAAGACTGCGGGATCCAAAGGTATTTGAAGGCCTAAAAAAAGAAACCCCTCCGTAGAGGGGTTCAAGTGAACTGCTGAGAGTCGGCTTGCGTTACTTCAGCTGCACGACCTGAATCACGATGTCGGTTTTTCCGGTGTTCTTGATTTTATAGGCCGCCTTGTCCGGCTCGGCATATCTCGTTTCTCCGGTCTTGTACTCGTTGATCTCCTTCTTCCCATCCGCAAAGATGCGCTCCTGCGTCCCGCCCTTCAATACATATACGACGCGATGAGTATTCCGCAACCTGCTGTCGGATTCGCCCCCCGGTTTGGTTGTGACTCTGGTTACCACAACCTTGGCGTTATCCAGCAGCACGTTGCGTTCATAGCCCTTCGCTTTGTCCTGCGCCATCGCGGGATTCGCGGCGACCCCGACCAGCATGAAAGCGGGAACCAGAAGACTCACGAACAAACGGATCGAATGTTTCATGACCAACCCCCCTCTTTGAATCTTTAACTTGATTGAGAAAACCCGGCCACCACGGCCGGGGCCCATGCACTCCGTATCCGGGCTGAGGCACGTTCGGACGATACCCCTTGCTACGGTCCAGCTCGATAAACGGGTTCTTGTAGTATAGGCGCACGCAGGCACGCTTTGAGGATAACCATGACGGAGCCGGTCACGAAATTCATCGGAATGTTCCCGCTCGCGGCAGGCGCCCTGCTCGCCTCGATCGCCTTGTCGATCCAAGCCGCGGACTACCCCGCCCCGAAGGAAGCCGACTGGGTGGCGCGCGAATTCCGCTTTCACACGGGTGAAGTGCTGCACGAGGTGCGCCTGCATTACACGACGGTCGGCGCGCCCTCCGGGGAACCGGTGCTCGTCCTGCACGGAACGGCCGGCTCCGGCGCGACGCTGCTCGGGAAGGATTTCGCGGGCGAGCTCTTCGGGCCGGGGCAGCCGCTCGATGCGAGCCGCTACTTCATCATCCTGCCCGACGCCCTCGGCACGGGAAAATCGACGCGACCTTCCGACGGCCTGCGCGCGCGCTTTCCCAAGTACAACTACGACGACATGGTGCTCGCGCAGCATCGCCTCGTGACCGAGGGCCTCTCGATCAAGCACCTGCGCCTCGTGCTCGGGAATTCGATGGGCGGAATGCAGACCTGGATCTGGGGGGTGAAATACCCCGAATTCATGGACGCGCTCGTGCCGATGGCCTGCCAGCCGACCGAGATGTCGGGCCGCAACTGGATGCTGCGCAGAATGCTCGCCGACGCGATCCGCGACGACCCGGAATGGAACGGCGGCAACTACACGGCGCAGCCGCGCGGAATGCAAAGGATCCTCGTTCAGTTCGGCATCGCCACCTCGGGCGGATCGCAGGCGTTCTACAAGCAGGCGCCCACGCGCGAGAAAGCCGACGCGATCGTCGCGCAGCGGCTCGCGCAGCCCTTCCGCGGCGACGCCAACGACGTGCTGTTCCAGTGGGAATCCTCGGACGACTACAACCCGTCGCCGGGCCTGGAGCGCATCCGCGCGGCGCTCGTCGCCATCAACGCCGCCGACGACGAACGCAACCCGCCGGAGCTCGGGATCCTCGAGCGCGAGATCAAGCGCGTGAAGAACGCTCGCTACGTCCTCATCCCGGCGAGCGGCGACACGCG
>DASPXL010000390.1:0-1906 GCA_035637375.1 Burkholderiales bacterium | reverse complement strand
GCCGGGATCTGAAAGCACAGCGACTTGCCGCCGCCGGTGGGCATCAGCACCAGCGCATCGCCGCCGTTCGCGACGTGCTCGATGATCTCGCCCTGCTTGCCGAGAAACGACGGGAAGCCGAAGACCGTTTCGAGAATCGAGAGAGCCTGGGTCATGTTTTTTACCAATAACGCATTGCACCTCGAAAAAGTTGCTGGAGGTGCTTGCGGCCGACTTCGCGCGGCGCGTTGGTGAGCAGGCGCTGCTGCGCGAGCGCGCCTTCCGAGAGCGCATCGACATCGCGCTCGCCGTAGCCCACGCCGGAAATCCCGTTCGGAATCCCGGTCGAGCGCATCAGCCGGATGAGGTGCTTGGCGAGCACTTCGCCCGCGTCCTTCGGCGCGGCGCCGCGCGCGTCCGCGCCGAGCCACCCGGCGCCTTCCAAGTGGCGCTCGGGGCAGGCTTCCGCGGTGAAACGGAACACCGAGGGCGCGTTGACGATCACCGACATGCCGTGAGGCACC
This sequence comes from Burkholderiales bacterium, assembly GCA_035637375.1. Taxonomy (GTDB): domain Bacteria; phylum Pseudomonadota; class Gammaproteobacteria; order Burkholderiales; family SG8-39; genus VBDM01. The sequence continues at coordinate 1,403 of DASPXL010000390.1, read as the reverse complement.
ATCGGTTCCTCGCCTGGATAGCCCTCGGGCCGGAAGTCACGAACGAGCCCCGCCACCGCGTACGACATGCCGTGCGGCACGTGCACGCCGGAGTTGCCGAAGGCGATCCCGGCGAGGGTCGCCGCGAACATCATGTTGTCGCGCGCCTCGCGGTCGGAGGCTTCGTTCACCGCGCGCTCGAGATACGTTCCGAGCTTTCGCATCGCCGCCTCGCAGCCGATGTCGCTCCAGGGATTGGCGCCTTGGCTCATGGGCCGCGCAGCCGTGCTCTTGCGCATGGTGTAGGGCCGAGCGGTGTAGGACTCGAGAGCATGCGAAAGCACGTCGAAGCCGCTCGCCGCCACCACGCCCTTAGGGAGCGAGTACGTCGTCGTCGGATCGACGAGCGCGAGCGCGGGCTTGAGGCGCTTCGAGACGATGCCGGTCTTCACCTGCTTCGCGAGCAGATCGAAGATGGCGATGCCGGTGCACTCGGAGCCCGTGCCGCAAGTCGTGGGGCAGGCGATATGGGGCTTGAGCGCGCCGGGCACGGCCCTGCCCAAGCCGATCGGCGCATTCACGTAGTAGAGGAACTCGGCGGGATAGCTCGCGTAGAGATTGGCGGCCTTGCAGGTATCCATCACCGAGCCGCCGCCCACCGAGACGTAGCCGTCGAATCGGCCCTTCGCGGCGAACAAGCTCGCCGCGAGGAAGGACGCGTCGGTCGGCTCGACCCTCACCTCGTCGTAGATCTCGACATCGACGCCGGCGGCACGCAGCGACGCAAGGGCGTCGGCGACGCACTCGAGCGCCCCGACGCGCTCGTCGGTGAAGAGAGCGGCGCGCCTCATGCCGAGCGCGCGCGCGTGCTCTCCCGCTTCCTTCAGCACGCCCGGGCCGAAGACGATGCTCGAGATATCGACCGAGAAGGCCGACTCATGGCCCTCGGCGATCGCGTAGTAATGACAGCAGGTCATTTGCCGCGCTCGCCGTTCGATCCTAGTGCCGCAGCACGCACTTCTGGTAGAGGTTCTTGAATCTTCCCTGCGGGTCGTAGCGCGCTTTCAGCGCGTCGTACGCCGGCCGGTTGTAGAGCCGCCAGAACTCGTCTTCCGGATAGTAGGAGTCCGAATAGAGCGACTTGACCCCGCCGAGCTCCGCGACCTTGCGCTCGATCCTGCGGTTGTAGAAACCCGGCTCGCGCCGCACCGGGTCCCGCACCACGTCCCAGAAGCCGAAATTCACGTACAGGGCCCGCGGATCGACCGGATAGAGCGGGAATCTCGCCTGCGGGTCGTAGCCGCCGATGGGGCAGATCCAGACCGGCAGGATGCCGACCTCCTCGAGGAAGAACGCGAGGAACTCGGGCGCCCGGCCGACGGGAATATCCACGTCCTGTATGACGGACTCGGGGTACTTCCCCG